>JAISWN010000332.1 GCA_031271075.1 Treponema sp. | reverse complement strand
CGCTTGCGCGGGGGAGCTTTAGGGCGTTCTTAAGGTATTAAACCCTGAGTCTAACCACCACGGGAGAACACCATACCTCGCCGAACCGCAGGTTCGACTTCAGGGCGAGGTTGGTGATTAATCACAGCGTCAAAATATTCGCCCTGAAAAAATACAGTAATTTTGCATTAATAAAGGGTAACGATTCAGTCACCTGCGAGGGATAGCGTCGGCAACTTCGTTAAAGCACTGGCGAACAAGAAAAAGTTTTAGAATTGCGCTGCGACTGAATAGTTACAATAAAGAATTTGAGAGAAATTTGGGCGCATTTGCGGCGTAGAACGCCGCAAACCGGGCTTTTCGGGGCTCCGCTAAGCTCCGGCCCCGGCGCAATGCGCCGGGGCTGCACGCCCCTGCGGGGCGCGCACCCCTCCAATCCCTTGCGCGGGGGCTTTTCCGGCAAGTTTAGCTCAGTAAATGTAAAAATGCCGGAAAAAATACTGCTGGACGCGGAAACCGGCAGGGAGCTGAGAAGCCTTACGGGGCATGGTGACTATGAAGATATGGCATTTAGCCCGGATGGAAGGCGGATAACAACCGGTTCGTGGGATGGCATGCTTAAAATCTGGGATGTGGAAACCGGAAGGGAAACAGCGACCTACAGTGTAAAAGATTTCCCGATCACGGCGGTTGGTTACAGCCCAAACGGGCGGAATATAGCATGTGTTGTGGCGGGAATTAATATTCACATACTGGACGCGGGTACCGGAAAAAAATTAAGGAATTGCGTCAGGTTCGCGCAGCATAGGTGATAAAGATAACAAAATCAAGATCTGGGACCTTGAAACCGGCAGGGAATTACTTGCCATAGACACCGGCGAAAACATTAATGTTGATAGTGTTTCTTTTAACGCCGGCGGGAAGCAAATCATCGCAGGGCTTCACTATTTTTCAGGCGAAACTGGTATAGCCGATTATCATTACATAGAACTCTACGATGCGGAAACCGGCAACGATTTGGGGAGGCTTGTTGGTAGTTCCGCGAACAGCGCCAATTCCGCGTCCATCAGCGTCGATGGCAAATGGATCGTTACCGGTTCCGAAGACGGCGCGGTCCGCGTCTGGAACGCCGAAACCCGCGCGGAAAAAGCCCGCTTCATCGCCTTTAACGACGGCGAATGGCTCGCCATGACCCCGGACGGCTACTACAACACTTCGGCAAACGGCGGCAAATATGTCAACGTCCGGGTGGGAAACACCGTTACCGGCATCGACCGCTACCGCTCTACCTTTAACAAACCGGCGGTGGTAACGGCCCGGCTCTCCAACCCGGCGCGGATGACCCACAATGGCACGATTACATCAGTGGCGGTAAACTCAGGCGGCACACGGATTGCCTCGGTCTCCCATGATAAGAGTATCAAATTGTGGGATTTGGAGAGCGGGAGGCTCCTCCGTACCATCACGAATATCGGCGGCTATGCCAACGCCGTATCCTTTAGCCCCGACGGCAGACGGCTTATCCACGGGGCGGAGGATAAAACCGTCAGGATATGGGACGCCGAAACCGGCGCCGCCGTTCGTACCATCACGGGGCATACGGGTTTTGTGAACGAGGCCCGCTACAGCCCGGACGGCAAACGCATCGCCTCCTGCGCGGACGACAAACTTATCAAGATATGGGACGCTTCAGACCAAGGGTCTGCAACGGGCCGGGAGATCCGTACCCTGACTGGGCATACCGATCTGGTTCCCGTTGTGGCATGGAGCCCCGACGGCAGGCGGATCGCCTCCGGTTCGGACGCAACAGAAAAGGCGATACGGATATGGGACGCGGAAAGCGGCCGGGTCCTCCAAACCATCGCCGGACAGGGGGGCAGGATACGCGCCCTTGCCTACAGCCCCGATGGTAAAAAGATCGCCTCCAGCGCCCTGGAAGACAAGGCCGTCAAGATATGGGACGCGGAAACCGGAAAGTTAATCAGAAGTATTCCGGTTAAAGACAACGGCGGCGTTTATTCCCTTGCCTGGAGCCCCGACGGGAAACGGCTTGCCACAGGCGCAATATACGGCGGGGATGATGATGACTATAACCATGTTCAGATTTGGAATACCGAAACCGGGGAAGCCATCAGGACAATTTGGGAAAGAGGCGGTGTCTTTTCCCTCGCCTTTACCCCGGACGGCAGACGGATTGTCGCGGGCTGTACCTTCAGCGATGCATGGTTCATCAAGGTCTACGACGCCCTTACCGGGAACGAACTGTAAGGGAACGTAGTGACGCAAGCCGGGTAGAACCGGGGAGTTACCTCCCCGGAGCCCCCGCAGACCCGGACGTGCCCAATTTTCGTACCCCAGGTACGCGGCATCCGGTTCCTCTGGAATAAGATTCGCTTAGCTCCAGGCGTGCACAATCCTCGCAGGCGGGAGGGGAAATCTCTTTAAGAAGTCCCCGAACCGTTGTGTTATGCGCTGTATCGCTCTGTTCAGCCACCCGCTGTCGGTTTTCCGTCCTACCATCCATCGTCCCTTCTGGATGAGGTGCGTCTTTCGATGGTCTCAATAGGTCATGTTGAAAGGTTTCCCTATTTCCTCCTTTCACGAGCTTTCGTGACGTAATATCTGTTTTCCCGCCGCGCTGTTAACCGCTTATAGTCCATAAAGTAACCGACTTTGTGGACAGACACTATATAACCGTATCCCGCCCCCTTGAAAAAACACACCACATCCAAGTATGCTGATATTCAGCGTCTGCCGATAATGTGGCACATATTGACGGGCTGCCTTAAAAACCGCTTGGAGAAACCAATGAAACCAAATCCTGTTGCCTCGTATATTGCCGCCCTGGGGGCGGAGAAGGTGAATACCGGCCTTTTGGCCTACCTCTGTAATCTGGAAGAGACCGCCCGGGTAGCCCCGGAAATCGCCGCGTCTATCGTCAGGGAGCTGGAAAACCAGCGGAAACGGGTCAAGCTTATCGCCAGCGAAAACTACTGTTCCCTGCCGGTCCAGCTTGCCATGGGAAACCTCCTTACCGACAAGTACGCCGAAGGGATGCCCGGCCACCGCTTCTACGCGGGGAACGAGAACGTGGATGCCGTTGAGTCCCTGGCCGCGGCTGAGGCTTGCAGGGTATTCGGCGCGGAATACGCCAATGTGCAGCCCCACTGCGGGGCGGACGCCAATCTCCTGGCTTACTGGGCCATTCTCTCCACCCGGGTGGAGAACCCCGCCCTGGAAAAATACCAAGCCGCCAATGGGGGCCGTGAAATCAACCTTTATAAATTAAGCGGGGCCCAGTGGAAAGAACTCAAGGCCGAATTGGGGAACCAGCGGCTCCTGGGCCTGGACTACTACTCGGGGGGCCATTTAACCCACGGTTACCGCTACAATGTCTCCGCCAGGATGTTTGACGTGTACAGTTACTCGGTTTCCAAAGAAACGGGCCTTTTGGATTACGATGAAATTGAGAAACAGGCAAAAGAGGTAAAACCCCTTATCCTCCTGGCGGGTTATTCCGCCTATCCCCGGAAGATAAACTTTAAGCGGATGCGGGAGATCGCGGACGCGGCGGGGGCGGTACTCATGGTGGATATGGCCCACTTTGCGGGTCTGGTGGCGGGGAAGGTCTTTACCGGGGAATGGGATCCGGTACCCTGGGCCCAGGTGGTTACCAGCACCACCCACAAAACCCTGCGGGGCCCCCGGGCAGGGCTGGTTCTTTCCACCGGGGAATTTGCCGGGGCCTTGGACAAGGGCTGCCCCCTTACTATGGGTGGGCCCCTGCCCCACGTTAT
>JAISWN010000296.1 GCA_031271075.1 Treponema sp. | reverse complement strand
CCTACCAGGGCCTGAAGCTCCCTGTCCCGGGGGAAAAAGGCCAGGCCCGCGCCGTAAGCGCCCGGCTCGGGAAGGCCGGGAACCAGTTTCCGGTAATAAGCGTGGGGAAGCTGCAGGAGCACCCCGGAACCGTCCCCCGTATTGTTGTCGGCGCTTTCCGCCCCCCGGTGCTCCATCCGTTCCAGGACTTCAAGGCCCCGCTTTAATATGTCGTAGGATTTCCTGCCCTTGATATGGGCCACAAACCCGATCCCGCAGGAATCGTGTTCATCTTCTTTCCGGTAAAGTCCCCGCTCCCCGGGGAGAGGAGATACATTCCGCCCCTGGGGGCCGCGCTGGTCAGCCCCCTCGTCGTGATCGCCCATGACAGCTCCTTGAAAATCTTAGCGGTTCTCCTTTTATACCGGAAAAGGCTGTCATTCGCAAGCGTGCAGGGGCGCCGGTTAAATTTTTAATTCCGCCTGAACCACCCCGGCGCCCCTTGGCGCGGCGTCCCCGGCGGGTTTTTTACCCGAAAACCTTATCTTCTCTTTCCTTGCCTCGACGCTGAACACCGTGCCCTCCGGCCAGAAGCCTTCCAGGATCATCTCCGAAAGGGGGTCTTCCAGTTCCCGCTGGATGGTACGCCGCAGGGGCCGGCCGCCGAATTTGGGATCCCAGCCTTTTTCGATAAGGATCCTCCGCGCCGAGGGAAGGATGTTCAGATCGTAGCCCTGTTCCCGAAGCCGGTCTTTAAGTTCCCCGGCCTGGATATCGAACACCGCCCCTATCTGCTTCATATCCAGGGGGTGAAAAACGATGGTCTCGTCAAGGCGGTTGAGGAATTCGGGGTTAAAGAGCCGGCGCAGTTCCGCCAGGGCCTGGCTTTCTATCTCCCCCATGCTCATGATCCCGCTTCCCGCGCCGAAACCCAGCCGGGAATCCCGGGAAATTTCGCGGACCCCGGCGTTGCTGCTCATGATGATCACCGTGTTGCGGAAATTGACCAGGTGGCCCAGGTTATCCCGAAGCTCCCCCTCCTCCATCACCTGGAGGAGCAGGTTGAATACGTCCCGGTGGGCCTTTTCAATCTCGTCGAAAAGCACTACCCGGTAGGGGTTCCGCCTTATCCACTCGGTCAAGATCCCCCCTTCCTCGTAGCCGACATAACCCGGCGGCGCGCCCACAAGCCGGGAGGCGTTGTGTTTTTCCATGTAATCGGACATATCTATCCGCACCAGCGAATCTTCGCTGCCGAAAAGGTAGCGGGCAAGCTGTTTTGCCAGGAGGGTCTTCCCCACGCCGGTGGGGCCCAGGAAGATAAACGAACCCAGGGGCCGGCGGGGGTTTGAGATTCCCGCCCGGGAACGGCGTACCGCGCTGGCCACCCGGCGTACCGCGTCGTCCTGGCCGATAACCGCCTTGTGGAGTTCCTCCTCAATGGCCAGGAGTTTCCGGGACTCCCGCTCTTCCAGGTGCGTCAGGGGAATCCCCGTAAGCTCCGACACTACCCTGCGTATATCCTTTTCTCCTACCGTAAGCCGTTCGCAACCGGCCGCCTGGTCCCAGGCAAGGCGGATAGAAGCCAGTTTGGCCCGCAGGCATTGTACCCGATCCCGTACTTCCGCGGCGTGCTCGTAATCCTGGGCGGTTACCAGGGCGCCTTTCTCTTCGGTAAGGAGGAGGATCTCCTTCTCTATGCCGGATATTTCCGGGGGCTGGCCCGCATTTTCGAGTTTCCGCATGGCCCCGGCCTCGTCCAGGATGTCAATGGCCTTATCGGGCATATAGCGGCCCGAGACGTAACGGTGGGCAAGAGAGGCGGCCAGGGAAAGGGCCTCGCCGGTGTAGGACACCCGGTGGTGCTCCTCGTATTTTTTCCGCAGCCCCTTCAGGATCTCCAGGGTATCTTCCAGGCTGGGTTCCTCCACCAGGATCATCTGAAAACGCCGTTCCAGGGCGGCGTCTTTTTCAAAGTGCCTGCGGTACTCCGCCAGGGTCGTCGCGCCTATGCACTGGATATCCCCCCGGGAAAGGGCGGGCTTGAGCATGTTGGAGGCGTCAATGGTTCCCTCCGCCCCGCCGGCGCCGATAATGGTGTGTATCTCGTCGATAAAGAGGATCACGTTCCCGGACTGGGTGATCTCCCTCATGATCTTCTTGAGCCGTTCCTCGAATTCCCCCCGGTACTTGGTTCCCGCCACCACTGCGCCCATATCCAAAGAGAGGACGCGGCGGCCGGAAAGGGCGGAAGGCGCGTCTTCCCCGGCCAGAAGCTGGGCCAGGCCTTCCACAATGGCGGTTTTGCCCACCCCGGGCTCGCCTACCAGAACCGGGTTGTTCTTGGTCCGGCGGGCCAGGATACGCACCGCCCGGTTTACCTCTTTCCCGCGGCCCACCAGGGGATCCATCCTCCCCGCCCGGGCAAGTTCCGTAAGATCCCGGGAAAACTCGTTCAGGGTGGGGGTCAACACCGGATAGGACGCGGGTTTTACCCGGGAATGGGATGCCCGGTAATCCCCCTGGTGGAGCAGCCAGGAGGGCTGGAACCCATCGGAAGTTCCGGGGTGGATCCAGGCGCCCCCGGCGGCGCGGTAGTTCCCCTCGGCCCGGGAGTGGGAACCCCGGTTAAAGGTGGTCTGTACCACCACCCGGAGCATCTCGGTGTCCACCCCGTGATGGGTCAGGTAACCCTGAACCACCGATCCCTGTTCCCTGATGGCGGCAAAAAGCAAATGCTCCGTGCCCAGATGTTCGCTCCCCATGTTCCGGGCTTCCCCGGTGGCAGTTTCCAGCAGGGATTTGGCGCGTTTTGAAGGGGGCGCCTCGCCCCGGCCAAGGGTTCCGGGCATCCGGGGAATACCCCCCTCTACGCTGCGGCGGAAATCAAGCAGATCGATCCGCAGGAACAGGAGGGCCTTGCAGGCTATCCCGGCCCCTTCCTTGAGGAGGGCTACGATGACATGTTCAGGCAGCAACTGGTCGGAGTTAAAACGGCGGGCTTCTTCCTGGGCGTCGATAGAAAGGATACGGTGTACCCGCTGGGTCAAACCTTTAAACAAAATCCCTCCAAGCGAATCAATCAATAAAATAATCCTAATACAAGCGCTTTTACTGTACAAGCGCAGAATCTATAAGCGCCCGATCCCCCGGCCCGATCCCGGCCCGGCCAAACCAGCCCCGCGGCACTTCCAGGGCGTAACGAACCGAACGGCTCGATCTGATCAGTGAAAGATCTTCCGGCCGCATATCGTGGATCTCCAGAATACTACCGTCGGAGTTGATATAGGCGATGGAGAGGGGAATAATAGTGTTTTTCATCCAGAAGGAAGCCAGCTTGTCCCGGCCAAAGACAAAGAGCATCCCCCGGCCCTCACTCAGGCTTTCGCGGTACATGAGCCCCTGGGACTGTTCCTCCTCACTCAGGGCCAGTTCCACATTCAGGCGTACCGGAGGGCCCGCGGATCGTTCTATCACCAGTTCCCCGGTCTTGAAGTTTTTAATAATATCCGGGGGCGCGGAAGGTTTGTTGGAAGGTTTGGCGGCGCAGTTTGCCAGGCTAAAAACAGCGGCAAAAGAGACCAGCCATATCCATCCCCGCCGCCTCTTCATCCCTTTCTGTTCCGTACCGGTTTACCCTTAAAAAGCATCCAGAAACTCCTGTCTCCGTCTTATCTCACGGGATTCCACCGTCCGGGATTCGCCGATTATGCTGTTAAACACTTCCCTGTCGATATACTTTACCGTCAGGGGCCGTTCCAGGGCAAGCCGGGTGTTTTCCCTCTCCCAGACCGTCTGCTGGGGGCTCAGGAAATCCGGCCGGCCGTATTTTTCCGTCAGGGATGTAAAAACCGAGTAGTGATCCACCAGATCGTCGTTCAGGGTATAGGCCATGATAAAGAGCCGGCCGTCCCGAAGCTGAAAAAAGGCCCGTTTCACAAAGGAAAGCCCGGTAGTCTCCACCAGGCTTTGATCCCTGGCGGGTAAAAGAGACACGTCCCGGTCGCCCCGGAAGTTGAACAGCCCGTCCCGCAGCAAAATCTCCTTGAGATCCTCAAGACTCATGCCCAGGCTTATTTCCCGGAAGACCCGGGGCAGCCCGTCCTCCCCGGCGGGAAGATCCTGGGCGGCCAGGAGGAGGGCGGATGAAAAGAAAAGGAAAAGCCCCGTCAGGAACCGGGCTCTCCGCGGCTTTAGTTCCATATCTTCTTATCGGTAAAATCTGCCTATTAGTGAGGCTCGGCGGAACGATTCCGGGCTTTGTCGTTGCGGGTCTGTAGTTTGCGGTGGTATTCGGCCTGCCGGTCTACTTCGGAGACGTTTACCACATATAACTTGTCTTTTACGACGAGAAAATTCCGGTTTTCCAGAAGTTTCCGGATAATTTTATCCCCCTCTCCCTGGGACAGGCCGATCATGTTGGCAAGCTCCCTGGGGCCGAAGTCGAAGGTAAAGGAAGAACTGGTTTTTAAGGGCACCCGGTCTTTTTCCAACCGGATCCGCAGGGCGTCGTAGATTCTTCCCACCGGATCGCTTAAGAGGGTGTTGGCAAGCTGCTTGTAGATGAACCAGATCCGCTCCGCCAGGAGGATAGTCAGCCGGGCCACTATCTGAGGCTGGGTGCCGATCATGGTAGTGAAATTGGCTTTATTCACCGCCAGGATCTGGCAGTCCGCGTAGGCGATGGCGCTGGCCGCGCGGGGTTTGGATTCCAGAACCGCCATCTCGCCGAAGATATCCCCGGCTTTAAGCACCGCCAGCAGCATTTCCCTGTTATCCACGATTTTGACGATCTTCACCGAACCTTTCTGGATGATGTAGAGTTCATCCCCAATCTCGCCCTCCGAAAAGATCATGGCATCCCTGGGATAGTTCCGGACCACTTCGTTATTTTTGAAGTTTGGGGGGGCCGCCTTAACGTGGGGGGCTATTTTCATCATCCTTATCCGGGCAGTCCCCACATTTTCTCCCCTGGGGTTGTACTTTACATACCGGTCGTAGGCATAAAAAGCCGGGTTATACTGGTTCTGCTGGGCATAGTACTCCCCGATTTTAAACAGGATGGCCGGATCGGTTTCCCCGTTGCTCTTCAGGGTTAGCTGGGTCAGGGATTCGTCGAGGTAGCGCATCCGCCGGGAAAACTGGAGGAGGATCTTCATGGACACCGGGGTATTATCCTGGATAAGCTGGGAATACTGATCCCTTTGGACGGCAATAAGGGTGACCTTAGTCAAAGCCCGGGCGGTTTCAATATGGCTGTGGCCGGACATGGTGGAGACGACCCCGAAGAAGTCGCCCGGCCCCAGGGTATCTTCCTCCTTTACCACCTCCACCTCTTTGGAAACGCGCACTTTACCCTGGCGGATGATAAAGAAACAGTTGGCATTCTGCTTACCTTCCACAATGATATAGGCGCCTTTGGAGAAATTAACAAAGGCAAGCTGTAACTGACCGCTCATTCAATCCCCCTTACCATTTTAGCCTGCCATTCCCCCACAAAAAGGATCTCCGGCTCCGGGGCAAAGCCCCGCTCGGCCCTGATCCGCCGGCTCAGTTCCTCCACCAGGGCGCGGATATCCCCGGCTGTGGCGTTCCCCCGGTTTATTATGAAGTTCCCGTGCCAGGGGGCCACCTGGGCGCCGCCTATGGCAAAACCCAGGAGCCCCATCTGATCCACTATCTTGCCCGTAGGCGCCCCTAGAGCCCGGTGGTTCTTGAAGGCCGATCCTGCCGAAGGGAAGCGGTACTGGCCCCTCTCCTCCCGATCCCGGCGCAGGGCCTCCATCTTTGCCCGGATCCGTTCCGGGGAACCGAGGCTAAGGGTAAAACAAGCGGCAAGGATAAGGGCGTCCATGGCCTGGAAGGGGCTCTTTTTGTAGCCGAATTCCCCCTCCTTCACCGGGGCCCGCCTTATTTCCCCCCAGCCGGTTCCCGGTTCCCGGCCCTGGTCTAAGCCCGGAAGAACCAGAAATTCAGTCTCCCCAAGCGCGTCGGAGACGGATCTGCCGTAGCAGCGGGCGTTCATCCACAGCGCCCCGCCTATTGAGCCGGGCATACCGGCCAGGAATTCCAGCCCCGAAAGGGAACGGTCCGCGGCCAGTTCCGCCGCCTGGTCTGCCGGCGTACCGGCCCGTATCCACAGGGAGGAAGGGCCCCCCTCCCCGTCCAAAAGCCCGGTCCAGCCCCCCGTATCAAGCACAATCCCCCGGATACCCCGGTCGCTTACCACCAGATTTGCCCCGCTTCCCAGGATAAAAAGGGGGATCCCCTCCTCCCCGGCCCGGCGTAAAACAAGGCCCGCCAGAACGGGAAAACCCTCTCGGCGGGGCCTGATCCAGAGATCGGCGGGGCCGCCCACCCGGAAAGTGGTATGGCCGGACATGGGCTCGTCAAAACGGTACTCAAAAGCGGCCGCGTTTCCGCCGCTTTCCAGGCCCCCGGTGAAGCCGGCGGCCCTCAGAGCCGGGCCGGTTTCCGCTTCAAGCTTTTTGAGAAAAGAAGCCCTGTCCATATACTAGTATCGGCTTTTCTTCGGCGGAACAATATGAAACGCCTCCCGTGATACGAATCGACACGGGTTTACCCGCGAAGCAGGAATTAACGCGTAGCGGAGTGGGACGCCGGCAGCCCGACATCATTTTCGGCGCTGTCGATAGAAGAAAAGTCCTGTGAAAAGGCAGCCGGCGAGAAAAGCGAGGACAAGATACACGGCAACAGGAAGGTGAAAAATGGTTTTTTCAGTTTTTTCATTCAAGGATTACTCCTTTAATACGGTGTCAGGCAAGGCAGGGCCATCCTCAGC
>JAISWN010000285.1 GCA_031271075.1 Treponema sp. | reverse complement strand
GTGGTCTGGCGGATACCCGGCCGCTTATGGTAGGATATGCCATGCGTTACTTTAGTACCAGAAACCGGTCGGAGGGTACGGATTTTGCCGGGGCTGCTCTGGGCGGGCTTGCCCCGGACGGGGGGCTCTTTGTTCCCGGGGAGATTCCTTCCTACGCCCCCGCGGTCCTTGCGTCCCTTGCTTCCATGTCCTTTCACGACATCGCCTTTGAAACGATAAAGCCCTATGTATGCCCGGAAATACCGGAGGCGGTCCTGGGGGATATTATCGAGGCGGCCTATCCTTTTACCGCCCCCCTGGTGTCCGCCGGAGACCGGCTGGCGCTGGAGTTGTTCCACGGTCCCACCGCCGCCTTTAAGGATTTTGGCGCCCGCTTTATGGCCCGGGCTTTCTCGTATCTGAGGCGGGGGGAATCAAGGCCCCTCCGCATTTTAGTCGCCACCTCCGGGGATACCGGCGGGGCGGTGGCGGACGGCTTCTTCCGGGTGGAGGGTATTTCGGTTACGGTGCTCTATCCCAAGGGCCGGGTTTCCCCCCTTCAGGAACGGCAGATTGCCGGTCTTGGGGAGAATATCGACGCCCTCGCGGTGGAGGGCAGTTTTGACGACTGTCAGCGCCTGGTCAAGGCGGCCTTTGGCGACGCCAAAGGCGACGCTTCGCCGCGGAAGCGCCGGGATCTTTCCTCCGCCAACTCCATCAATGTGTCCCGGCTGATCCCCCAAGCGGTTTACTATACTGCCGCCGCCGCCGCCGTTTTTGCCGGACGGGTCGATCCCGACGGGGCGGCTACTCCCCGGCGCAGTGGGACCGGGGCCGGGGGTTTTTTGCCCAAGGCAAAAAACCCCGTTACCTTTGCGGTGCCTTCGGGTAATTTCGGCAACCTTACCGCGGGGCTCTACGCCATGCGGATGGGGGCCCCCATCAAGGGTTTTATCGCCGCCACCAATGTCAACCGGACGGTGCCGGATTATCTTGAAAGCGGCCTCTACCAAACCCGGCTTTCCCAGGCTACTATCTCCAACGCCATGGATGTGGGGGCGCCCAGCAATTTTGAGCGGATGAACGCCCACTGGTCCCTGGAAGAGCTGCGCCGCATGCTCCGGGGGGCCTGGGTTTCCGACGACGATACCCGCAAAACGATAGCCGCGGTGTACCGGAACCACGGCTATTATCTTGACCCCCACGGAGCGGTGGGCTGGAAGGCGGCGGATGCCCTGGAAACCGAAGGCCCCCTGGCGGTGCTGGCCACCGCCCATCCGGCAAAATTCGCCGAAACCGTGGAAGACCTGACCGGCCCGGTGCCCCGGCCCCCCGCCCTTGACCGGGTGATGGAACGGACCGTCCGGGCCCGGACTATCCCCGCGGAATTTTCCGCCCTGGCGGACGCGCTGGAAACATAGCGGCTCTCCGCGGTGTTAAACCTGCCCGTAAACAAGGCCGATAAAACAAGTATGATCTACTCCGGCGTTAAAGGGATGGGGCTTTCCCTGTCCTTCCTGCTCTGTATGGTTTGTGTCTTCACCACATGCCGCTCCGAAGCTCCCCCGGTGGAGGAAACCACCGCCGGGGTGGAAATCGAAACGGTCGAAGAGGATGAGCTTCCCGAACAGGCGGCCATTGCATCCGATCTGGCCGTGCTGCCTTCTTCGGCCTTCGGCGAAATCTGGGGCTATGTGGTTAAGGGCCGGGAACAATCCCTGACCGGAGACATGCCCCTTTCCGATGTGGGATACTTCGGCGCCGAGGTGGACTGCTACGGCCGCCTGGCGGAGCTTCCCCGGCGAAGCAGGCTGGCGGATTTCCCGGGCCGGGTTCATCTGGTAGTAACCTGTCCCGGATACGGGCTTTCCCATTTTGTTGTAACCGAGGGGGACACCCGGCGGCGGCTTATTGGGGAACTGGCCGAAGCGGCCCGGCCCTATGACGGCCTGCAGATCGATTTTGAGAATATCCCCAAGCAGGACGGAGAAAGCTTTGCCTCCTTCCTGGGGGAACTGCGCCGGGCCCTGGGGGACAAGATCTTTACCATCGCCCTCTATGCCCGGCTTCGGAAGATCGCCGTCGATTCCTACGACTACGAAAGAATCGTTCCCCTGGTGGATCGTGTCCTGGTGATGGCCTACGATGAACACTGGTCCACCAGCGCCCCCGGGCCGGTGGCCTCCATGAGCTGGTGTAAGTCGGTGGCCGCCTATGCCCTTAAAACCATAGGGCCGGAAAAGCTGATCATGGGCATCCCCTTTTACGGCCGGGCCTGGATAGATCCCAGTCCCGCGGGGGCCAAGATCTTTACCACCACCGAAAAGATAATCCGGGAAAACAGGATTACCGAAAGACGCCGGGAAAACGGCGTCCCCGTCTTTACCTACGAGACGCCGGTGCAGGTTACCCTCTACTACGAAGACGACTATTCCCTTTCCACCCGGATGGAGATGTACCGCGATATGGGAGTACGGGCCGTTGGTTTTTGGCGTATCGGCCAGGAAAGTCCCACGGTTTGGCAGTATCTTTCTCTTCAGTAAAGTTAAAGCCGCGCCGCGGATCCCGGATCTGCGGGCCGCTATGTTTCAATACCCAGGGCCGCCACCTTTTGAACGCCGATGTCCCGGAGCAGATACTTCTGGATCTTACCGCTTGAGGTAAGGGGAAAGCTGTCCACAAAGAAGATATACTTGGGGATTTTGAAACGGCTAATCTGGCCCCGGCAGAAATCCCGGACATCCTCGTCGCTTATGACCGCGTCCTTGTGGGAAATAATAAAGGCGCCGACCTCTTCGCCGTACTTTTTGCTGGCGATCCCCACCACCTGTACGTCTTTAACGCCGGGCATCGTATAGATAAAATCTTCAATCTCTTTGGGGTACACATTCTCGCCGCCCCGGATAATCATATCCTTGATCCGGCCGGTAACCCGGAAATTACCGTCCGGGCCCTTTACCCCCAGATCTCCCGAGTGGAGCCAGCCCCGGGGGTCAATGCACTGGGCGGTGGCTTCGGGCATCTTGTAGTAGCCCTTCATGGAGTTGTAACCCCGGCAGCAGAATTCACCATGGACCCCGTCGGGACATTCCTCGCCGGTCTCAGGGTTCCGTATGGTTACCTCCACCCCCGGCAGGGCCCGTCCCACGGTTTCCACCTTAACTTCCAGGGTATCGTCATAGCGGGTCTGGGTCATGACCGGGGATGATTCGGTCAGGCCGTAACAGATGGTTACTTCCTCCATGTGCATCAGATCGATGACCTGACGCATGGCTTCAATAGGACAGGGAGAACCCGCCATAATTCCCGTGCGGAGACTTGTTAAATCAAACATCTTAAACATAGGATGGTTGAGTTCGGCGATGAACATGGTGGGTACGCCATAAACGGCGGTACATTTTTCTTTCTGAATCGTAGCCAGCACCAAAAGAGGATCGAACCATTCCAGCAGGGCCGCGGCGGCCCCGTGGGTTAAAACCGCCATCATCCCCAGTACCAGGCCAAAACAGTGAAAGAGGGGGACCGGAAGGCAGACAATGTCCTTACCGGTAAAGCGCTGATTGTCTCCTATGCCGAGGCCGTTGTTGAGAATATTCCGGTGGGTAAGCATGACCCCCTTGGGAAAACCCGTGGTCCCCGAGGTGTACTGCATGTTCACCACATCGTTGGTATCCAGGGAAGCTTCAATTTCCCGCAGCTCATCATCGCCGGTATGCTGCCCCAGGAGAAGTACTTCGTTAAAGCTGTACATGCCCCGGTGTTTCTGCTGACCCACATAGATGACGCTTTTGAGAAAGGGAAACTTTTCGGAGTTAAGGCAGCCCCGGGGAGCGGTTTTAAGTTCCGGGATCAGTTCGTAGATCATGGAGATATAGTCCGAATCCCGAAATCCGTCGATAAGGCAGAGACAGGCCAGATCCGACTGTTTCATCAGATATTCCAGCTCGTGGAGTTTGTATCCCGTGTTTACGGTAACAAAGACCATCCCCGCCCGGGCGCAGGCAAAGAGGACCGTATTCCAGTCGGGGATATTGGTCGCCCAGATCCCCACATGGTCCCCCTTTTTAAGGCCTATGGCGAGAAGGCTCTTGGCAAGATCGTCAACCCGCCGGTCAAATTCCGCATAGGTAAAACGCAGATCCCTGTCGGCATAGACAAGGAAGTCATGATCCGGCTGGCTTTGGGCGTACTCCCTAAGCACTTCTCCGAGGGTCTTTTCTATATGGGTCAATTGCGCCTCACTCTTAAGCTGGGGTATATATTACCGCCACAATCCTCGCAGGTTGAGCGCCGGCGGCCAATACCCGGTGGGGAACGATGGAATCGTAATAAACCGAATCCCCCGCCTCCAGGGTATACGAATCTTTTCCGTATTCCAGCGCCAGGGTCCCCGAAAGGATATAGATAAACTCTTCCCCCTCGTGGGCGGACTTTTTCTGTTCCGAGTCATTCTGAATATCCACGATGAAGGGCTCCATGTGCCGGCCTCCCTTATCCGCCGCCAGCGCCTTGAAGATCAATCCCTGATGGGTGGTATCGGCACTGCTTTTCTCGCCGGGAAGGCCGGTTATAAACCGGGCGGATTCTTCCGCCCCGCCCTGCCGGGTAATCACGGGCCCCAGTTCCGAATGATCGTCCAGCAGAGTTCCCAGCCGGACCCCCAGGGCCCGGGAAATTTTTAACAGCGGGGCCAGATCGGGGATATGGCCCTCTTCTTCGATGCGGCGGATCAGCCCGGCGCTTAGTCCGCTCCGTTCCGCCAGCATCTCCAGGGTGATGGCATAGGTCTTGCGTAATTCGGCAATCCGCTCGCCGGGGGTATGTACAACAGCCATGAACGCTCCCAAATAACGTAATTCCGGCCCATCAAAGGCCGGGAATGATCCTGTGCATTATACCTTTTTTTTCCAATGACTTCAAGATTTCGCATTGCCTCATGAAAAATGTTACCCAAATTATAATAGAGTTGTTCGGAAACTCCAGTTTCTGAACAACTTCCGCTGAAAAACAACAAAAAACGTGGATTTTGCCAAAAAATCCGCGTTTTTTGGGAGACTTGTTTGATAACCAACAACGAACCGAAGGTTCGCGTTATCGAACAAGTCCAATGACTCTCCCCGCCGCAAGCACGCAAGCAGCGGGGTATCAGACCCCACTGCGAATGACGGGAAGCGGCCGGGACCGGACGCTATATGTGGGGCCGTGCGCCGTGCACAACGCCAGGCAAATTCGGGGTCACCCCTGCATCGCGAAGCGTAACAAACTCTTAGTGTGCAGGGCTTCTTTTTTGGGGGAAATGGGGTTATAGTGGAGGGAGAGGTAACTATGACCATAGAGCAAACGATAGAAATCCCCGAAAATCATCGGGTGTTTGTCAATATACCGCCTCAAATTCCGGCGGGCAAGGCCAGGATTGCGATAAACATTTTTGAGTGTGCAGAGGAAGCGGATATTGAGGCGTTCCGCGATGAAGAAGAAGCGACCGAATTTGCCACACGGCTTTCAAAGCGGCTTATCAATGAAACGTGGTGAAATTTGGACGCTTCGGGACGAGGGGTATGCCGGCAAGTCGCGGCCTGTCATAATCGTCCAGTCCGACCCTGGGGAGTTTTTTAATTCCGCAATCCTTTGCCTTTTTACTACATTTGAATCGTCCCATATT
>JAISWN010000133.1 GCA_031271075.1 Treponema sp. | reverse complement strand
GCCGATCCGTAGCCCACCTTCAGGCCCCGGACCCCCTGCTGGTAAATGAACTGGGTCATAGTAGCGGTACTGTTGGCGGGGCCGCCCTTGGTAAGGATGTTTACCTTGTCAAAGAGGCGGAACGTATCGATGGTGCGCATCAGGACGACCATCAGGATACCGGAACTGATATTCGGAACAGTGATGTAGAGGAACTGGGCCCAGACTCCCGCGCCGTCCATGCGGGCCGCCTCGTACTGCACCTGGGGAATAGTCTGCATGCTGGCGTAAATCAAAAGAAAGGCCATGGGTGTGTACTGCCAGACATCAATCACCAAAATAGCGTAAAAGGCGGTTTTGATATCCATAAGCCAGTTAACCGGCCCTATACGCAAAAAGCCCAGGAGCTGATTGATGATCCCGTAGTTGTTGCTCAGCATGGTCTGCCACATCAGGGCGACTGTTACAGGGGGCATCAGTACCGGAAGCAGAATAATAGTCCGTAACAGTTTGGTGTTTTTTTTGAAACTGTTGACGAACACGGCGATAGAGATACCGGCCCCGGTTTCGATAAGCACGGCAAGGATGACGAACTTTACTGTGTTCCGGATAGCCTGGAGGAAATACCCATTTTTCAGAAGCTCAATATAGTTGTTAAAGCCCACGCCCGCCGCCGGTTTTCTGGCAAGGAAATAATAGTCAGTAAAACTGTAAAAAAGGGTAAAGAGCAGGGGAAAGACGGTAAAGATCGCCAGAATCGCTATGGTCGGGCTGGTCATAAGTACCCCAAAAGTATTGCCTTTGTTTTTCAAACCTCTACCCTTTCCCCTTTCTTCCAAACTGTTACTTTTTCTTGAGAATGGCCTCAATGGCCGTTTTCGCGTCGGCCAGGGCCTGGTTGACGCTTTTTGCCCCGGAGACGGCGGTGCTCAGTTCGATGCCGTAGACCGCTTCGATTTCGCTCCATTCCACCAGGCGGGGACGCACGACTGAATCAATGGTTGCCTGCAAGAGGGTCGGGTAGTAGGCGTACTTCTGAACCAGGGTGGGATCGGAATAAACGCTCCGCCGGGTGGGAACCCCGCCGTTGTCGGCCATGAGTTTCTGGGTTCCGCTGGAGGTAATGAAGCTGAGGAATTTCAGCGCCAGTTCCTTGTGCGTGGAATTCGCCGTAACGCCCATCATCCAGTGGCCGATCATTCCGGTGGGATACGCGGTGGAACCGGCGGCGGCCTTTCCGGGAATAAGGGCCCAGGCCGCGGAGGCGTTGGTTCCCGAAATAAACCAGGATGGCCAGCCCAGGGCCATTCCGGCGTTTCCGTCCGCCACGGCGGCTACCAGATCGTTGCGCTCGTAATTCGCCCCGGTCTTTAAGAGTTCGATGTAAAGCTGGAGCGCGTCTTTTCCCGCCTGGGAGTCCACCGTTACCCGGCCCGCGCTGTCAAAGACATTGCCGCCAAAAGCCCAGAGCAGGGGCAGATAATCGCTGACAATCGGGTTTCCCTGCTGCCCCCGGATAATGTAGCCCAGCTTTCCGGAGCCCTTGAGCTTTTGGGAGGCCGCGAGAACGCCGGCCCAATCGGCGGGAATGCTTATTCCGTTAGTGTCAAACAGAGCCTTGTTGTAAAACAGTAACTGCACGTTGCCGGCGAAGGGGAGCGCGTAGGTATCCCCGGTTTTGTAGGGATCTTTACCTATCGCCAAAGAGGCCGGAATAAAATCACTGTCGTCCGCCAGGCCCATCTTTGTCAGATTCTGATAGATCCCCGCCGCGGCAAATTCGGGCATCCACGGATCGTCGGCCATGGCAAGATCGTAAGCCCCGGCGGAATTGATAGAATCCAGGGATACTTTCTGTTTGAGATCGTCGGCCTCCAGCCCCAGAATCTCAATAGTACAGTTGTTTTCCGTTTCAAACCGGGCCTTTACCGAATTAATGGCGTCCACATGAAGCCCGCCCCGCGCGGCGATTACCAGTTTCTGTTTCTGCCCGCTTCCCCCGCTCTCGCTTTTGGCTCCCGCGAAACTGGGAAGGACAGACGCGATCAACAGAAACACCATCATCAGAAACACTTTTCTTTTCATCTTTGCTACTCCTTGCGTATTTTTAGAAACCGAAAGGTTTCCTGGTCAATAGCGGAATTTGTTTGAAAACTGAAGTTTCCGAACAACTCTATTCTTTTACCGCGCCTCCCGAAAGCCCCTGGATCAGGAAATTCTGGGTGAATATGACGAACAGAATGATCGGTATCATCGAAAGCACCCCGCCCGCGGCGATACTGCCCCATTGGGCCAGTTCCTGTTCACTGTTAAGGGTTGAAAGAATCAGGGGAATGGTAAAACGCAGGGGGGACTGCACAAATATCGCCCCGTAAAGATACTCGTTCCAGGATGTCATAAACGAAAGGATGGCGCCCGCCGTTATGCCGGGCAGTATCAGGGGCAGAACAATGCGGACAAACAACTGAATTTCGCTCGCCCCGTCAATTTTCGCGCTTTCCTCGACTTCCACCGGCAGTTTTTCAAAGAAACTGATCATAAACCAGACGACAAAAGGCAGGTTGATAAGGACGTGCGCGCTTATAAGCGGTATCCTTGTCCCCAAAAGACCGATGCGGGTCATCATGATATACAAGGGCAGGGCGAAAGCGATTGGCGGCAGGATGCGTACCAGCAGCACCCAGAACATTAGGGAACCTTTGTAGCGCAGCCGGTAGCGCACCCGGGCTAAAATGTACGAACAACAGAGCCCTATGGCAAGGGAAACCGCCAGGGATACCAGGGTTACCAGCAGGCTGTTGTATACGGTCAGGCCGAAATTAGTCCTGCTGAACATCCCCGTAAACTGGGCAATGGTAAAGGTTTTGGGAAAGAAGGAAAGCGCGCTGGACAGTTCCCTTGAAGAACGGACAGCCAGGGAAAACATCCAGTATATCGGCAAAAAAGTCCAGGCCAAAAGCAGAACCAGAATAGGAATTTTGATCCAGCCGTAGCTTTTTCCGCGTCTTTTCATGTTTTTTTTCATGTGTACATGCTTATTTTCATGTTGCTCGGGGAAAACTTCCCTTGTATTTTGAATCTAGTGTTCTTTTTATGGGTAGTCAAGCAAAATCAGCGTCTTTTGGTAACTATTCAGCCGCCTGCGGGGCTGTTTCTATCCCCCCAGGTAGGCTTTCTTTACATCCTGGTTGGCCGCGAGTTCCGCGGAACTCCCCGAGGCGATGATCTCCCCGGTTTTAAGCACATAGCCCCGGCTGGCGAATTCCAGGGCCACTTTGGCGTTCTGCTCCACCACCAGGATAGTGATGTGTTTTACAAAGTTAAGCTGCCTCAGGGCCCGGAACATCTCGTACATCAGCTTGGGGGCAAGACCCATGGAAGGCTCGTCCAGCAGGATAAAATCGCAGCCCGTCATGAGGGCCCGGCCCACGGCCAGCATCTGCTGTTCGCCACCGCTCAAAAGCTCCCCACGCTGTCTGCGCCGCTCCTTAAGCTGGGGGAAGAGCTCGTAGACCATGTCCTGGATCTCAGCGGCGATGATGTGCCGGTTGACATCCCTGCGGTGGGGGAAGGCCGCAATCTGGAGGTTTTCCTGAACCGTCAGGTTCCCGAAGATGTGCCGCCCTTCGGGAACCAGTACCATCATCTTTGTCTGGATCAGGATATGGGGCTCCGTCCTGAGTATGCTCCGGCCCTCATACACTATGTCACCGCCTGAGATCACCGGCGCTTCGGGCCTGGGCAGGCGGGCAAGGCTCATCAGCGTGGAGGTTTTACCCGCGCCGTTGGCGCCGATGAGGGTAACAATCTCCCCCCGGTCGATATTAAACGAAACGCCGTGGAGGGCTTCGATATTTCCGTAGGACGCCTTGAGGTCCCGTACTTCAAGCAGCATTATATCGCTCCATCCCCCAGGTATGCCTTGATCACCTCCGGGTTCGCCCGGATCTCATCGGGGCTTCCCCGGGCTATTTCCCTGCCGAAATCGAGAACCGTAATCCTGCGGCAAAGGCTCATGATCACCTCCATCTGGTGTTCGATCATCCAGATAGTGAGATGGAACTTTTCGTGGATCCATCTGATGTACCTGATAAGTTCCGTGATGTCGGCGGTGCTGAGGCCCGCCGCGGGTTCGTCCAGCATGAGGAGATCGGGCTTGAGGGAAAGGGCGCGGGCTATCTCCACCCGGCGCTGGACCCCGTAGGGGAGATTTTTGGGGTACTCCTCCGCCAGGCTGGAAAGGTTAAAGAGTTCCAGAAGTTCCCGGGAAGACCCGGTGATCTCCGCCTCCCGCTCCCGGAAACGCCGGGTATGGAAAAAGACATCCGCCGCGTTGTAGCCGAGCCGGTAATGCTGGGCGATGCGGATGTTGTCCAGCACCGTCATCTCGTTCCAGAGGCGGATATTCTGGAAGGTCCGGCCTACCTTCATGGCAGCGATCTCGTGGGGCTTTTTTGCGTTGATCCGCCGTCCGTCCAGGATGATGTCCCCCCCGGTGGGCACGTAGAAGCCGCTCACCAGGTTAAAGACCGTGGTTTTCCCCGCCCCGTTGGGGCCGATGAGGCCGGCGATTTCTCCCCGCTCCAGGCTCAGGTTGATGTCCGTCAGGGCCTCAAGGCCGCCGAAACGGTGGGTCAGGTTCCGTATCTCAAGATGAGCCATGATCCTCATCCTTTGTATTACGCTTTGTAATACGGCCCGCTTTGGGGGCATGGGTAAAATCAAAGAAATCCGAAAGCTCCCGGTTGCCCATGAAGCCCTCGGGCCGGAACTGCATGAGGAGTATGAGCAGCAGGGGGATGAGCACCCACTTGAGGATCTGGAA
>JAISWN010000167.1 GCA_031271075.1 Treponema sp. | reverse complement strand
GCATGGGCGGCCCGGCGGGATTCCTTCCTGATAGACTGCTCTATCGCCTCATTTAGGTCGCCGTCTTCCAGCATCATCCGCTGAATGTCGATGATAAGGGCTTCCTCTTCCCCTATTTCCCGGCTGGTCTTTTCAAAAAGAGCCGCCAACTGATCGTCGGCCTGCTTTTTCGCCGTCTCAAAGGCGGCCCATTCCTCTTCGGGGGAAGCGGAAGGGCTCTCGTCCACCGCTAAATCGGGCTTTTGCAATAGGTAAACGGTTCCCCGGGCGATTCCCGCGAAAACACTTTTTCCTGAATATATGTTCATACCAGCAGCCGGGGCTCCGCTATTTCCTTTCCCCGAAAGTATACCGAATCCTATGCCCCAATGCGTTTACCCATAGCCTCCGCGTGGGACGGATTGAGGAGAATATCGCTCCAGTTTACCATCATCCCCTCTTTTTCCATGGCCTTCATCAGGTTGGAAAGGGTGCGGCCCAGGAAGAAACTACCCTTTTTAACAAAGGCGGCGCTTTTTTTCCCTACCAGACTGCTTCCCGCCGCCAGAACCCTGGACAGAGGCTCGGGGATCTTGCCGGAGAAAAAAGAAATAGACTCGGCGACCACGGTGATATATTCGTAACCCGGAAGACGCATACCATCCTCGGTCCAGGCATCCACCACATCAACCCGGTGCCCCATAGACTCCATGCCCCTGACCAGGGCCTTTACATACTCAGGGATCCCCCCCCGGTTCCTCGGCGCGCTTACTACCGCTATTCTCATAAAACTGTTTCCTGCCTCCGGTTAAAAATCGTTACTCAAGCCTGTTTGTAAATCTGATCGATACCCGGTTCCTTCACCAGCAGCACGGAGCACTTGGCGTTTACCATAATTTCCCGGTGGGCCTGGCTGATAATATCCCTGGCACTACGGTCCTTTTCCCAGCATCCCAGGATGATAAGATCCGCCTTCCGGTCGTCCGCCACGGTGAGAATCTCGGTATACACCGCCCCCTGACGGAGTTCCCGGTCTATCTTAACCCCTTTGGCCCGGGCCAGTTCCTCCACAAAGGAAAGGTAACGTTCCCCGTTGGACGTAAGGCTTTTCTCGTATTCCTGGCTCTCTTCCTGGATGAATATCTTGCTCAGGGTAAGCTGCCTGATGGTGGCGGTGTCCACCACATAGACAGCAGTCATCTTGCACCGGTACGCCTTTGCCATGACGATAGCGTACTTCGCCGCCAGAATAGAAGCGTCAGAACCGGTGATAGCCACAACAATGTTGGAGATAAGGGGTTTTATCATTCCTTACCGGCCTTCCTTTTTAGGAGTTTACTCGTGAAGAAAGAGTCCCTCTCCCTTTCTTCCAGAGCGGCTTCGATATACGCCTTGGTATCCCGGGCGGTAGGAATAACCATCTTTTCCAGGGCGTTTACCCGGCGCTGGGTTTTCCGCAGTTCCCGGGCAAGCCGCCAGGCGATGGTCCTGACCGCCGCCAGTTCCGTGCATATCTTCAGCAACTCGAAGAATTCTAACACGGTTTCATCGCATTCGGCAAATGAATTTGCCGGGGAATACTTTAGTTCCGCGTTGGGCATACGGATCTCCAGGCCCGGCAGGGTCATCCCCGCGGCGGCAACCCGTTTTTCCTCCAAGTCAAAACGGTAACGGATATCCCGGGCAAGCCGATCGGCCCGCTCCCGGCCCACGGCAACGAGCATCCGCTTGAGGGCCGGGTAAGCCGTAGCCGCCCGGGCGTCCAGGTCCCGTTCCAGGAGCTTTACCTCCTCCACCTGGCGCATGAGTTCCATAACCAGGATCTCCCGCTTCTGCTCCAGAAGGTCGTATCCCTCCTCGGCGGTGGCAAGACGCTCCTTTACCCGAAACAGATTGCTCTTTGTGGGTGCTATCTGATCCCTGGCCATGAATCTTCTCCTTGTTACCAGAATATACTATACACGGCCAAATGTCGAGTTACGCGGGTGTTCCCAAAACCTGAGACTCGGCAGCGCGGCAGCAAGTTCGCAGTTTTACCATAACGAAGCTACAGTTCGTACCACGAACTGGGGATAACAAAACAACAGAAGAAAAAGTTCTGAAATTACGCTACGATTGAGTAGTTACAGAAGATTTAAGCACAAAGGCGAATCGAACCTTCGGTTCGCAGTCGAAGCAGGGAGGGAAAATCCAACTATTCCCTCTCTTTTTCGCCTTCTTCGACTTCGCGGTTCATTCCGTGATACTAGCGCACCATTACCGCCACCCCGTCGGGGATGGCGACGATGGAGGCCCGGGGGTTCCCCAGCGTTTCTCCGGCAAGTTTTAGCGCTTCTTCCAGGGAATGGGCGGGGATCATGTGGAGATCCCGAACCATCCCGTCCGGGGCATCGGAAACGTAGACGACCCGGGCGTGTTTCAGAACCCGGGCAAAGATCTGGGACTGCCACTGATCGACACGGGTGTTTTCCTTGGGAGTCTTCATGAAGGTGTCCAGCATCCGATCCGGATCTTTTTCCTCCGCAAAGGTCTTGTAGAATTCCGGGGCGCCGTGGCCGTCGTTGGATTTGGCCAGCATGATGATCACCCCGCCTTTTCTTACCGTGGCCTCGGCGGCGGTCATGCCCTTAACCGCCTGGTAGATGTTCTGATCCAGGGGATAACCCCCGTTGGTGGAGATGGCGATGTCCGCGGGTATGGCATCCGCCCGGCACTTGTCCAGGAGGAATTCGCTGCCCTGCCGGTGGGCCAGGTCGCAGTCCCCCGCGGCGGCGTAGATCACTTCCTTTTGGGCGTTGATCACCACGTTGCAGATAAAGTCGAGCCGGGCCTTCCGGGCGGCGTAGAGCATGTCGGTATGGATGGGGTTGCCCTCCAAAACTCCCGTCCGGGCCCGGGGGTGGGCGATAAACTCGGCGTTGTGGTTGTAGACCACGGTTTTGCGGCTGGCAATGCCGGGAAGGACGCTCTTGCGGCCCCCGGAGAATCCCGCGAAAAAGTGGGGCTCTATAAAGCCTTCGGCGATAAGGAGATCCGCCTCCGCCGCCAGTTTGTTGATGATAAGGTCCCCGCCGGAGGGGAGTTTTCCCAGGTAAACCATGTCGGGGGAATCGCAGTCGTGAACGACGATCTTTTCCCTTTTCATGAGCTCCGGGCCGAACTTGCCTTCCAACTCCGTCCGGGTGGTTTCCCGGTGGCAGCCGGTGGCCACGAGGATCGTGATATCCGCTTCGGGGCTTCCCCGGCGGATCTCCGCGAGAAGCCGGGGAACGATGATCCTGCTGGGAACCGGGCGGGTGTGGTCGCTGGCTATCAGGACCACCTTTTTTTTGCCTTCCGCCATTACCCTAAGGGGAGGCGTGCCTGCTGGCTGCTCCAGGGCTTCGTCAACCAGGGTCTCCTGGCTTTTTTCCGCCCGGTAATGGTGCATCCGGGACACCAGTTCCCCTTTAAAACGGGAAGCGGGGATATCGTAGTTAAGAACCTCTTTCCCGTAGGGGAACGAAACAATCGGCATAGACGCCCTCCTGAGTCCCGGCCCGCGGGCCTAAGAAGCCATGCTCTTGATCAGGGAGAAGTCCCCGTCTACCGCGGCCCGGATGATGGGGCCCATGTACTCGTCCACCTTGGTGGCGGAAAGGGGTACGGGCATGTTCTTGAGCTTCATATCCAACTGGGGATCCTTGGCGGCGGTAAGGATCTTCTCCACGTAGCCGTCGTTCCACTTGGGCAGATCCCGCAGGGTGGTGGGGGCCTTGATGGCTTTTCCGAAGGCAACCATGCCCCTGGCAACGGCAATGCCCAGATCCCGGCCGGAAAGGCTGTCCGGGTTTTCACCGATATAACCGTATTTCTTGAAGATGTTCCCCACCAGTTTAAGCTGTTTCTCGATTACCGGGGCGAAGAACACCAGGTAGTAGGGGTTCATGATCCCGCAGGCCGTCCCGTGGCCGGCCAGATCCACCAGGGAAAAACTGGTCATGTGGGGGCCGTGGGTGCCTCCCACCATGATGGCGTAGCCGCCCAGGTCGGTGGACATCCCGATGGCTTCCCGGGCTTCCATGTCCTTGGGATCCTTGATAACCCGGGGCGCGTACTTCACGGTCAGCTCTACCGCCGCTTCCGTAAGGGACGCCGCAAGATCGTACTTCTCCTGGGGGGCGCCGGCGGGAAGCCCGGAGAAGACCTCGAAGCAGTGGGCAATGGAATCCAGCGCGCCGTCGATAGTAACCGGGATGGGCATAGAGGCAGTTACGTCGTAGTCGAAAACGCTGTACTGGGGAACAATGGCGTCGTCTACCACCAGCTTCTTCTGGCCTGCCACGGGGTCGGTAATGTTGGAATACTTGGTCAGGTGGGCGCCGGAGCTGGCGGAGGTTTCCACGGCGATCAGGGGGTAGAGTTTCTTCCCCGTGCTTTTCAGTGCCCCGCTTACGATGCCGGTTCCGAACCAGTGATCCACTTCGGGGCTTACCGCGCCGCCCAGGGTGGCCAGGAAATTTGCCGCCTTGCAGGCGTCGATGGTGGATCCTCCCCCTACCGCGATGATCACGTCGGGCTTATGGTGGAGGATATAGGTCTCGATACGGTACACGTCCGCCCGGGGGGCATTGGGGCCCGCGTCGGGTACTATCGCGCCGCCGGAGACGGAGACACCGGCCTTTTTAAGGGCATCCACTACCGCGTCCGCCACGGGTTTCATGTAGGTGGTATTACAGACCACCAGGGCGTTTTTACCCTGGGCCGCGGCAAGCTTGCCCACCTGGGGCAGCACCCCCCGGCCAAACACATACGTATCCCCCTTCCATTTGGCAAGAAGATCCCGCGCTTTAGTGAACAACTCATCCATGGTTTTAACTCCTCAAAAATAATTGCCCGGCGGCGCCCAAGCTCACGCCGGATCTCTGTTCGCCTGATTTTACTCAAAATGCCGGATATGGGCAATGTCGTTCCCCATATCGCAGTCCGTATGGTCGTTTACGATGATATCAACCACATAGGGACCGGCGGCGGCATCCGCCCGCTTGAGGGCGGCTTCAAGCTCCGCCTGGGTAAAGACCCGCTCCGCCTTGCAGGCAAAACCTTCGGCAACCTTGACGTAATCCATCAGGGTCTTGTTTTCCCTCATGGCCACCTGGTACTCGTAGCCGTAGGCGTACTTTTGGTTTTGACGGATAAGCCCCAGGTAGGCGTTGTTGATGATCAGGACCACCACCGGCAGATTGTAGGCCGCGGCTACCCCCAACTCCTCTACCAGGAAGGTGAAGCCGAAGTCCCCCATCAGGCAGACGGTTTTGGCCTTCCCGCCTGAAGCGGCGGCGGCAACGGAAGCGCCGATGGCCGCGGGAATGTCGAAGCCCAGAGTCCCGGCGCCGCCTGAGGGGAAGTATCTGCGGGGCTTGTTGATCCGCTGGTACTGGCCGCTCCAGATCTGGGTTATCCCGCAGCCGGTGGTAAACTGGGTCTCGTCATCAAAGGCCCGGTTGATGGTCTCAAACACTTCCCGGGGATCCAGCACGGCCTTGACGGGATCCGGCTGGCGGACGTACTTTTTACGCTGCTCCGCGAAGGGTATTGCGGGGGCCGGCCGCTTCCGGGGCCCGCCCGTCGCCTTCGCCGCGGCAAGCAGCAGGGGGATCGCGTCGGCGGCGTCCGCCTGGATACCCAGGGCGGTCTTGACGATCTTGCCCAGTTCCCCGGCGTCAATGTCGATGTGGATAAAGGTACGATCCCCCTGGTAGACACCCGCGTTTCCCGTATGCCGGTCGGTAAAACGGCAGCCGATACCCAGGACCGCATCCGCGGCAAGCAGCAGATCGTTGCCGCTGGAAACCGCGCCAACCTGAATTCCCGCCTGCCCGGCGTTCAGGGGGTGATCCAGGGGGATACCGCCCTTTGCCATATAGGTCGTAATCACGGGGATGCCCATGTATTCGGCAAACTCAACCAGGGCCTTCTCCGCCCTGGCCAGGATAACCCCGCCGCCCATGATGATAACCGGGTTCTTCGCCTGGTCCAGAAGTTTTACCGCCTTTTCGACGGCGGCCTTTGGGGGCCGGGGCGCCCTGGTCCGGGAGGGCAGGTAGGCGTCAATATCGAATTCGATCTCCGCGTTCTGCACATCCAGGGGCAGATCGATCAGTACCGGCCCGGGCCTGCCGGAAAGGGCGGCGTCAAAGGCCTCCCGCAGGATCGCCGGAACCGCGTTGGGATTGGTAAGGCACCAGGATCTTTTGGTAACCGTCCGGCAAATCTCCGCGATATCCACGCACTGGAAGGCGCCCTTGCCAAGCTGGGCGGTAAGCGCCTGACCGGTAATGGCCAAAAGGGGGATGGAGTCCTGCCAGGCCGTATAGAGGCCGGTAACAAAATTGGTGGCCCCGGGGCCGGAGGTACAAAGGGCCGCCGCCATCTTCCCCGCCGAGCGGTAGTAGCCGTCCGCCGCGTGAACCGCCGCTTCCTCGTGCCTTACCAGGTAATGCTTAATTGGGGCCTTTTCCAGGTACTTGTAAAGGCCGTTTATGCCCGCGCCGGGGATGCCGAAGGCATGGCTTATCCCTTCCTTCTCCAGAATTTTGACGATCACTTCCGATACTACCATGAATAACACTCCTGTTAATTAGGATTAAAATTATATTTCAAATTTTGAATAATGTTTCATTATAAGATTCTCCGGGCGCTATGTCAACTCTTGGATTACACTCTTGGATCACACTCCCTCAAAGTTTTGCAAATGCGTTTTTCACCAAAGTTTACAGGGAAACCGGAAAAGCGCCTATTGCGCGGGTAGAACGGCCCCTCAGTCCCCTTCGGGGGGGAAAGGGTTGTTTGTTATCCCCGCAAGCTCGGCGATCCGCCGGTGAACTTCCTTCCGCAGCAGCCTGACCGCCTCTCTGCGGGGCCTTGAAAGGTCGGGCAGCAGGGGTTCCCCTATCCGCAGGGTAACCAGGGGGTAGTTCTTCCCGGCAATACGGTTGAAGAGCCGGTAGAGCCCCCAGGCCGGACGCCATGAAAAGGCCAGGGGAATAACCGGCAGTTGGTAGTCCCAGGCCACGGTAAACATGCCCTTTTTGAAGGGCCGTATGGGCTGGTAGTAGTGCCAGTTGGCCCCTTCGGGGAACACATGGAACCACTTTTTCCTTCTGTGAAGTTCATCAAAGGCCCGGTTAAAGAACTTTATCCCGTGAATTCTGTCGGGCACGGGGATACCCCCGGTCAGCCTGATAAGCCCCCGATCCGGGCCGCTCAGGTTGTCTTTGAACGCGGGATACCAGAGCCGCCGGAACCGCAGCGCCTGGAGTACCATGAGAAGATCCCAGCGGAGTACGTGGTTGGATACGGAAAGAGCCCCGTGGCGGAGGAGTTCCCGGTTTCTTTTGAGGACATCCCGGCCCTCTATCCGCAGCCCGAAGCGGATTATGTTGAGGGGAAAAACCAGGGTAAAGATACCCAGGTAGAGCAGGCCGCTTTTGAACCTGAAGGAAAAAGATCTGTCCAGAAAAGGGTAATGCTCATCAAGAACCAGTTCCGCCCCTCCCGGCCGCGGGTACATGTGGGCATCCGGTTTGTCCGGGTAGCTTAAACCAAGTTCCGGAACATAAGGCCCCTTTTCTTTTCCGGGGAGCGGTTCTTTGGGCGTTTTTTTCATGTTACCAGTATAGGCGCGGGGAAGATGGGAAAACAAATTAAGCGGAAAGGAGCGGCAGGGCAACAAAATGATTGCGACGGATTGCCTTCGCTTGAATAGACCGTTATGATTGAACCGGGTTTATGTAAAGTATGGAAAACTACTACTCCCTGCTTGCGGTCAAGCAGAACGCCTCGACCCAGGAGATTAAACGGGCCTTCCGCGAAAAGGCCAAGCGGCTCCATCCGGACATTGCGGGAAAGACGGCGGAGGAGGCGATGCGGAAGCTCCTTACGGCCTACGAGGTGCTTTCCGACCGGGACAGGCGTTACGAGTACGACCGGGCCTACGGCCGTTTTATCAAAAAAGTCGATTTCGATTACCGGTCCTGGCTGCGGGAACGGGCGAACGATCCCTCAAGCCAGGCAAAGCTGGTGTTTTTTGAGCTGCTCCACCTTGAGGAAGACGCGGCCATTGCCGTTTGGGACCGGAACGGCGGCATGGATTTCGGTATGGAAAGGTATCTGGACAGGGAAGACTGGATGGACTGCGTTTATATTCTGGCGGAGGAGCTTGACAAACGGGAACGGTGTTACGAGGCCTTTATCCTCCTTACCACCTTGGTTCGGGAGGAACGGCGGCAGCCTTACTTCAAACACTTTATAGACGAGATTGAAAGTTACCTTAAGGAACTGGTGCGGCTGCGCCTGAAAAGCCGGGTGGACGCCGGAACCTGGGTGAAATGTATGGAAACCCTGCTGGGCCTGGGGTTTTCCCCCCGGGACGAGGCCCGGTGGATGCGGTCTATGGCCGAGACTTTACTGAAAATGGGGGATGCCCTTGGGGCGGAGCCGATCATGCGGGAGGCTCTGAAGAGGGATCCAACCCTGTCCAACGCCGCCGGGCTCAGACGGAAACTTAAAGTATAAAAATCCAAGGTAGTTTTCCCCGGACCTTCGCTTCGGTTCAAGGCCGGTTTAGGGAAAGCTTCTTAAATATCAGGAGCCTTTGTGATACGCCTTAAAAACGAAAAACAGATAGCGGGGATAAGGAAGTCCTGCAAACTCCTCTCCGCCATGTACCGGGAACTGGTTCCCCTGGTGAAACCCGGCATGGAGACCGCCGAGATAGACCGCTGGGCGCGGATCTGGATCAAAAAAGCCGGGGGAAGGCCGGCCTTTCTGGGTTACGGCCCCAGGGACAACCCGTACCCTGCGGCGATCTGCGTTTCCATCAACAACGAGGTGATCCACGGCATCCCCGGCAAGCGGAAAATCAGGGACGGGGACCTGGTGTCCCTGGACAGCGGCATCGAACTGGACGGCTTCGTCAGCGATCAGGCCCTGACCGTGGAGATAGGGAAGGTAAGGCCGGATCTCCACGCCCTTAACGTGGCGACCAGGGAGTGTCTCTACAAGGGTATCGCCGCGGTCAAGGCCGGGGACCGGCTGCTCCAGGTTGCCCGGGCGGTCCAGCGCCACGCCCATTCCCGGAACTTCGGGGTGGTAAGGGAGTGGGGCGGCCACGGGGTGGGATTTGATCTTCACGAAGATCCCCAGGTGCCCAACTACCCCCACGGCCCGAATCCCCGGATGCCCAACGGTCTGGTGATCGCCATTGAGCCTATGATAAACCTGGGGGAAGGGGGGGTGGAAGTTCTGGAGGACGGCTGGACGGTGGTTACTTCGGATAACAGCGTTTCTGCCCACTGGGAGCATACGGTGGCCCTCTACGGGGGGAAGGCGGAGATTCTTACCGAAGCGCTGGACGATCTTTCCGGCGGCCTGTAGCATTGGAAAAGCCCGTTTGTAACCATCGGGCCGGAATATTATTATTTTTGTATATACGAAATACGGTGACGTCACAAAAATCGTAAAAAGATTCGCAGCACATTAAATTGAGGCCGACTTTTCCGGAAGTTGAAATTCTGGGAAAAATTCCATTTTCAAGGAGTAAAGATCTTATGAATATCCTGCAGAAATTGTCTTCCAGGAATCTATTGGTGTTTAACCTGGTGCTTATCGGGGTTATTTTTGGTTTTTCCCTGGCTTTTCTTTCGTTTTCCTGCTCTACCCCCACGGGAGGGCAGAAGACCGTCCAGGCCCAGGAGAGTCCGGCGGCCATACCCAAGGACGCCCTTGCGGTGGCCGAAGGGCTCCAGACCGCTTTCCGCTCGGTGGCGGACAAGGCGCTTCCTTCGGTGGTGGAGGTAAAAACGGTTTCCGTCCGGCGGCAGCAGTTTCCCAACTATCCCGGCATCCCCTGGGAATTTTTCTTCGGCCCCCGGGAGGGCGGCCCGGACGGCCGGAACCAGGAGCGGGAGTTCCGGGCCCAGGGTATGGGTTCGGGGATCCTGGTGCGCCATAAAGCGGGTACCTACTACATTCTTACCAACTTCCATGTAGTGGAAGGGGCCAGTGAAATTCTGGTGGTCTCCGTGGAGGGCAAGGAATATTCCGCCGAGTTGGTGGGGAAGGACGAGCGCAAGGATCTGGCCATGATCTCCATCAAAACCGGCGACAAGCTTCCGGTGGCGGTGCTGGGCGATTCGGATCAGGTGCGGGTCGGGGACTGGGCAATCGCCGTGGGAAATCCCCTGGGCTTCATGTCCTCGGTTACCATGGGTATCGTAAGCGCCGTGGGGAGAACCGGCGGGCCGGCGGGGAACATCAACGACTTTATCCAGGTTGATACCTCCATCAACCAGGGGAACTCCGGCGGCGCGCTGGTGAATATCCGGGGAGAGGTGATCGGCATCAACACCTGGATCGCCAGCAACAGTTCCGGCGGCGGCTCCATCGGCCTGGGCTTTGCCATTCCCGTAAACAACGCCAAGCGTTCCATCGACGATTTTATCAATTCCGGCTCCACCAGCTACGGCTGGCTGGGGGTTTCCCTTGTTGACGCGGACCGCGAGCTTCTGGAGGCCCTGGGCCTGGCGGGCAAGCGGGGCGCCCTGGCCGTCCAGGTATTCCTGGGTTCCCCGGCGGATAAGGGGGGGATCATGCCCGGCGACTTTATCACCCATGTGGACGGCAAGGAAGG
>JAISWN010000149.1 GCA_031271075.1 Treponema sp. | reverse complement strand
CGGGTCGCGGCCCCTCCTCTCCCTGCCCGGTTCCGCCTATGTCAAAATCAGCGAGGGCTGCGACAACCGCTGCGCCTTCTGTTCCATCCCCCTCATCCGGGGCGGGCTCCGGAGCCGGGGCGCCGGGGAACTGATCGCCGAATGCCGGGAACTCCTGGGCCGGGGCGTCCGGGAACTCTGCCTTATCGGGCAGGACATCGGTTCCTACGGCCGGGACCGGAAGGACGGGCCGGGGCTGCCCGGACTGCTGGAAGCCATGGCCGCCCTTCCCGGCGATTTTTGGGTACGGCTCCTCTACATCCACCCGGACAATTTCCCCCTTCCCGTCCTGGACACCATGAGGCGGGACAGCCGGTTCCTCCCCTACTTCGACATCCCCTTTCAGCACGGATCGGACCGGATCCTGGCGGCCATGAACCGCCGGGGGAGGGCGGAAACTTACCTGGATCTTATCTTCCGGATACGGGAAGCCCTCCCCGGCGCGGTGATCCGCTCTACCTTCCTGCTGGGTTTTCCCGGCGAAACTGGGGAGGATTTTGAGCGGCTCCTGGATTTCCAGGAAAGGGCCCGGCTCGACTGGGCCGGCTGTTTCGCCTACTCCCGGGAGGAGGATACCCCGGCCTATTCCATGAAGGGGCGGGTGGCGAAAAAAACCGCCCGGGAGCGGAAACGGATCGTGGAGGAACGGCAGGTCCCCATCAGCGGGGAAGGGATGGAGCGTTTTGTGGGCCGCGAAATGGACGCCCTGGTGGAGGAGGCCCTTGATCCCGGGGAAGGGCTCTACCTGGGGCGGCTCTACTGCCAGGCCCCGGAGGTGGATGGCGCCGCGGTCATTAGCGCCCAAAGGCCCCTGGAGCCGGGATCCCTGGTCCGGGGCAGGGTTACCGGGCGGGCGGGCTTTGACCTGGAAGTTCTAATAGAGTAGGATGGGCCATGCGCTTGACTGTTCCGGGTTTCCTGCTGGCCTTGGCGGCTTTCCTCTGCCCGGCGCTTTACGGTTTTGAACCGGTCTTCTCAGGCGGCGGCCTGGATCTGAAACCGAGGGTCGAGTACAACCGTTCTTTCCGTTTCTGCTACGGGTTCCAGGCCGAAGGCAGCCTGGAATTCAACAAGCGCTACACGATCCTGGGCGGCCTGTCTTCCGGCCGTCTTGACGACGAGCAGGAGATAAACGCCTTTGTAAGCCAGAGGTACCTTCTGCCCGTTTCCCGGGTATCCCTGGGGATCAATTTCAGGTACATCTACAACGGGATTCCGGGTTACAGTTACAATTCCCACTCCCTTATCCCCTTTGGGGCCGTCACGGGGAAATACGGCGGCCTGCTTTTGGGCAGCACCCTGCGCTACACGGTTTACCGCGACAGCCCGGCCATCTTTGAACCGGTCTTGGCATATTACGTTTATATCAACATTATGAACAGCGAAAGGATCAGGCTCAGCATCGGCATGGCGAATTTTTCCCCCTTCATGGCGGGGAATTTCGGATCCTATTATTTTACCCTGGAAAGCCTTGTCCGGCTTACCGGGCGGGTCGCCCTGGTTAATGAATTCGATTCATACCAAACCGGCAGCGTCGGCCTGAGTTCGGTACTGTACGGGGTAGCCTGGAGGGGAGGGGTTCGTCTGACATGGTGAAAAGATATTCCGGCCTCCGCCTGTATGCCGGGCTATTAGCCTGTGCCGCCCTTAGCCTCCTCTCCGCCTGCGATGTGGATCTGGTAGGGCTCTTTGCCTCCAGCGAGCCGGACGAGCGCTTTGAATCCCGCGATACTTTTCATTTCCTCACCCAGGCGGATCTCAGCCTGTACCTGCCGGCGGAGTATTCCTTCATCGTGGTCTCGGATACCCATATCGAAGGGGGAAATGCCTACGGGCTGGAGAAGATCCGGGACGCGGCGCTGGCGGGGGGAGACAAATTCGTGGCCGTTACCGGGGACATCACCCAGGACGGCAGGCGGGAGGATCTGGAAAAGTTTATCGGGATAGCAAACTCCCTGAGGGATGCCGGGGTTCCCTGCTACCCCGTCATCGGCAACCACGATGTTTACTTCAACAACTGGACTAACTGGCGGGATCTTATCGGTTCCAGTACCTACCGGGTGGGCGGCCCGGATTCCTCCACTACCCTCTTCATACTGGACAGCGCCAACGCGAGTTTCGGGAAGGATCAGATCGACTGGCTGCGGGAAGGCTTGAAAAACGCCAAGCCCCACGTTTTTGTTTTTACCCACGCCAACCTTTTCACCGAAAATCTTACCGACATCGAACAGATCACGGACAACCGGGAGCGGGCCCGGCTGCTCTCCCTGCTGGACGGCCGCTGTGACGCCCTGTTCGCCGGCCATGTTCACAACCGGATTGTACGGAAGGCCGGAGGGGTCAACTATATCACCCTGGAAGATTACCGGGATAACAGGACCTACTGCCGGGTCTTCGTGAAGCCTTCCGGCATCTCCTGGGAATTCAAAAAGTTGTAGGTAAAAGGCATGAAAGACGAGGCCGGTTCCCTTCCCCCCTATCTTGAGGAGCTTAACCCCGAACAGCGGGAGGCGGTGCTGCACGCCGGGAGATCCCTCCTGATCCTCGCCGGGGCCGGTTCGGGGAAGACCCGGGTAATCACCACCAAGATCGCCTGGCTTATCCGGGAACGGCAGGTGGATCCCCGCTCGATCCTGGCGGTA
>JAISWN010000102.1 GCA_031271075.1 Treponema sp. | reverse complement strand
TTCCAGGAACTGAGGATGTCGAAAAATTTCTCCCGGGGCCGCTCGATCCGGGCGGCCTTCGCCTGGTGGAAGGCATATATCCGGTCCAGAAGCTCCCGGTCGCCGGCCTTGAGTTCCCGGAGGGAAAGCCCTCCCCCTTCCGGCTTAGGGGCCGGAACCCTGCCCAAAACGTGCCGGACATTGGCCCGGCGGCAGAAGAAGTGTGCCCGTACCCCGGCGGGGGCGTAGCCGAAGTACCCGTAACGCTGCCGCTGGCCTCCCAGACAGCTAAACACCGCCCCTTCCCGGCGCATATCTTCCAGGGCCGTTTCCATGAGGGCCTGCATGTAGCCCCGGGACCGGGCGTAGGGGTGTACCGAAACCATTCCAAGCCCCCGGCCGGGCAGAGCATCCCCCAGGATATTCATGGTCAGGGGATAGGATCCCACAACGGCCTTTATCCTGCCGTCTTCCCGGACAACGTAGTGCTTACCCTTCATGAAGTATTCCCGTTTAAAAAGCTTTGGGAGCAGGAGGGGGAAATCGTGGGGCGCCCTTGCCGCGCTGAAAACATAGTTCCCCAGGTCAATAACTTCCTCGTAATCTTCACCGGCCGCCTTGCCGTATTGGATCGTCATAAAACCAGAGTACGACGCCTTGCCGGACTTGTCAAAGCCGCAAATTGTGCCGGCTCATTCCAAACGGCTTGATTATCTTCCCCTATTAAACGTAGATTTTTAAAATGAAGATCTACCGGCCCCTCCGGTTCTGCCTGCTGTTTTACGAGTTTATTCGTTTGTTTACGCTGCTTTGGCTTGTGAGGGGCGCGGCGCCCTGGGAAGATCCGTTCCCCTGGCTGGTTTACGGAACCGCCAACGCCCTTTTCCTGTTCATGGCGCTGTTTTTACTGGTGGATTTGTCCTGGTACCGGCCGTATATCCCCTTGTACACGGCGGGGAAGATGCTGGCCGCGTTTTCCGCCGTGGGCTGGGTCTTTATTTCCCGGGTTCAATTAACCCTGGCGGTAGTGGAGGGCAGGCCGGAAATCCTGGCCTTGCTGGGCGGCGTTCTGGGTATTGCCGGGGGCGATTTGCTTTCTGCCGCCGCGGGCCTGGCCTTGGGGAAGAAACTTAAAGACCGGAAACTGCCGGAAATAGAGGCGGAAACCGTGGAAAACGGGGGGTTGTGATGCGTATTATTCCGGTGGCAAGCGGGAAAGGCGGGGTGGGGAAGTCCCTTCTGGCGGCGAACCTGGGAGTCGCCTTTGCCCAGGCGGGACAGAGGGTAATACTGGCCGATCTGGATCTTGGGGCTTCCAATCTGCACCTGGTGCTGGGCCACCAGGCTCCGCAGACGGGGATCGGCGTCTGGCTCAACGATACCCGCATGGATTTTAACGCTGTAATTGCCGAAACCGACATCCGGGGCCTGCGTTTCATTCCGGGGGATACGGAGATACCGGGGACGGCGAACCTTAAGCCTGCCCAGTTGAAAGCCCTGGTCAAACGGCTTTTGGCCCTGAAAGAAGACGCGGACATCCTTATCCTCGATTTGGGGGCGGGAACCCATCAGTCGATCCTCGACTTTTTCCTCCTCTCTGGGCAGGGAATCGTGATATCCGCCCCGGCGGTTACCGCGGTACTTAACGCGTACGTATTTCTTAAAAACACGGTCTTCCGGCTTATGTACACCGTCTGTACCAAGGGAACCAGGGCCTGGGACTACCTGGAACGGGCCCGCAAGGAAGGATCGGGGCCGCAGAAGCTCTACATCCCCCGGCTGCTTCCGGAGATAAAAAAGAAGGACAAAGCTTCCTACGAAAAGTTCGTAGATTACCTGGGGCGGCTCCACCCCCGGCTGGTGATGAACCTCATCGACGATCCGAAAGACGCGGATGTGGCGATGAAGATCCGCCGCTCCTGCGAGGAGTACCTGGATCTTAAAATCGAACACCTGGGGATCATCTACCGGGACAGTATCCAGGAAACGGCCCTGTCCTCCCGGCTGCCGGTGCTGCTCTACAAACCCCAGTCCCTTATCTCCCAGGCCATCTACCGGATCGCCGACAAGATACTCGGTTCCGGCGAAGAGGCCTCCCCCCTGGACGCAAAGGAAATCGACGAGAGCTTCCAGGAGGCGGAGGTGGAGGCGGAAACGGACTTCGACAACCGCATGGAGTACGTGGAGGATCTGCTCCACTCCGGCGCCCTGAGCCAGGGGGATCTGGTGGAAACCGTCAAAACCCAGCAGCTTGAAATTTCCAAACTGAAAAAGGAAAACAACTTCCTCAAGTTCAAGCTGACCCAGGCCATAAATCTGGGTTACAAGCCCTAATACCGTTGAATATACCCGCAAGGTTCTCAAGCCAAAGGATCCGGAAGCCGCGGCGGAAAAGATATCCCTGGCCCACCGCATCGCCATTTACGGCCTGGGGAATTCCGCGGCGGTGGCCCTGGACGCCCAGCATAAACAGGAAGGGGATGTAGCCTTGGGTATCTCCCATTCCGGTTCCTCCGTAGATGTGGTTGACGCCCTCGCTATAAGCGCGCTGTACCCGTCTCAAACTTTCAATTCTCTGAACTTCAAACTTAATTATCTTATATCTCAATTACAAATAAACTTTAAGGAGCTTACAATGAAAGCTAAGAAAGACGAAAATGTTAAAACATTCTTCGATTGGGCTTGGAGGTCTTGGATTAAAGAAGACATAAAGAAGACAAAACAATCAAGGCTGGAGAAACCGCCTTCAAGATTATGTCCGGTGATTGCGTCAACATTGAAGTTAAAGACATTCTCTACGGCGACCAGTATAAAACTTGGATACTGGTTATCGACAACGCTGACAAAATCTATCTTCTCAAGACTTCAAAAGAGTTGAAGTAACAATATTTCATTTCTCAAACCTGAATCCGTACAGAAAATCCGCTAAGTCTTTATAATACAAAGAAATACGAGATAACCGGCTTCACCCAACAGGTGAAAAAAAAGACCACGCCTTTCCCTTTTTGTGGTATAGTTTAATTAATGAAAGAAACTTACCCAAGGAGAAATAACGTGGTCAAAATAGAAACTACCACAGAACGCATTGAAAGTAAAGGGGGGCTGCTGCTGGCGGGGAAACTCGCCATAAAGGCCGGGCTTCACCTGATACACAGCGCCGTGGTGAAGAACGCGGCGGCTATTATCATAAGCCTGTACGGCCTGATGGTGGAAGGCAAAACGGACTTTGAAAGCATGAAGGAGAAACGGGGGAGCCTGTTTTTCAAAGAAGCGTTGAACCTGTCGTATGTGTACGCGAAGGAAACGGTGAGGCTGTATCTTGAGGATATGGCCTGTGAAGCGGATGCCATTATCGAACAAGTGCGGGGGTGCAGCGCCGCTCTGATTCGTAAAGTCCCTCTGCACGGGCTGTGGATTAAGGGCCGGAAGTATCTGCCGGTAGACATAGACACGTCAGTGCTGGACAACTCGAA
>JAISWN010000090.1 GCA_031271075.1 Treponema sp. | reverse complement strand
GAACCCGCTTGCGCGGGGGAGCTTCAGGGCGGTTAAAAAGGTATTAAACCTCCGAGTGCAACCACTTCGGGAGAACAACATACCTCGCCGAACCGCAGGTTCGACTTCAGGGCGAGGTTGTTGATTAAATCCGGGATTCGTGCTAACCGGCAAAACCGGTTAGCCAGTACTCTCACTCCCAACCCCCATCGGGACCGCTTACCGTACTGTCCATCTTAACCCCCTCTCCGGCGGTCTTATCACGTTTTTTGGCGGGCGAACTGCTGACATATACCACATGGCCGTAACTGGCGGTATTTTTCAGGGAAATATTGCTTTCATCTGACCCGTAAATAATGCCGCCCTTTTTCTTGATAAAAGTCCCGTAGAAATCTACATACACCCCCCCGCCGGAGGAGGCGATGCCGTAGGAGGTGGATGTATTACCGCTGATGGTTCCACCGCTCATGGTAAAAGTCCCGCCGGATACATACACACCCCCACCGTAGGAGGAGTAGGAGAAGGAGGAGGTATTGCCGCAGATCTTCGATCCGGTATTCATTACCAGCTTTCCCCCGCTGTTCACCTGAACCAATGAAGCCGTATTATCGCTCAGCCCCTGTAAGGTAATGTTGTTGTCCAGGGTCAGCGTTACCTTGTCTTCCAGGGTAAAGAGAGAGCCCGCCGCACTCAAACTGACGATCCGTTCCGCCGTGCCACCCTTGAGGGTAATGTGTACATTTTTGCTGCTATAGGAAAGTATCTGCGGCGCGATGGTCTCGCCGGCGTTTACCATAATGGTATACGCGCCGCCTTCCGCCGCGTTTGCCGCAAGCCATGTAAGGGCGGCTTCCAGGGATAGGGATGCGGCGGAATCGGTTTCTTCATCCCAGCCGCCTCCTTGGGAGATGTTTTTTGAACTGTCCAGCGTAACTTCTGTACCGGCAGTTTTAGTACGTATCCTGGTTGATGAACCGGCAGCATATACCCCGTGGCCAAAACTGTCGCCGGAAGCGGTATTTCTCAGGGAACTATCGCTTTCATCTGACCCGCAAATAACGCCACCCGATTGCTTGGTAAAGGTTCCGTAGCTAGATGATACGTACACCCCGCCGCCGTAGGAGGAGGTATTACCGCTGATGGTTCCACCGTTCATGGTAAACTCTCCGCCGTCGTATAAAGACACCCCGCCGCCGTAGGAGGAGGCATTACCGCTGATGGTTCCACCGCTCATGGTAAACTCACCGCCGGATATATACACCCCCCCGCCAAAGGAGGAGGTATTACCGCTTATGGTTCCACCACCCATGGTAAACTCTCCGCCGGATATATGCACACCGCCGCCGGAGGAGGAGGTATTCTTATTCTCGTTTATCTTCGAGCCGTCCTTCATCACCAGCGTTCCCCCGCTGTTCACCTGAACCAGCGAAGCCGTATTATCGATCAGCCCCCATAAGGTAATGTTGTTGTCCAGGGTCAGCGTAACCCCGCTTCCCAGAGTAAAAAGGGAACCGCTTTTAGACAAAATGACTATCCGTTCAGTTGTTTCGCCTTTAAGGATCACATTGACCTTTTTTCCATCGTAGGAAAGTTCCCTTGGCGCGATAGTTTCGTTGTTCTTTACGGTAATAGTATACTCGCTGCCTTCCACCGCGTTGTTCCTGATCCATGCCAGGGAATCGTTCAACGATAGATTCTCCGGCATGACGGGTATGTACTGGACAGGTGTCTCCGCCTGCTCTTCGAGGTGGAACAGGTCTTTACAGCCCCCAAAAAGCGCCAGTCCCGCGCATAGAACCGCCAAATATGCCGTTTTCTGTCTCGTGCCCATGTAAATTCTCCCTAAAACTTCAGGGTATAGGATAGCCGTACAACGGTTCCCCCTCCCTCCCCAGGTACAACCGCAAGATTTATCCGGTCCGCCCTCTCCGTAAGCCCCCGGTTCCTCTGGTACAGCACGGGCCGGATAAAACCGTATACAGCCGTAAGCCCCGCCACCACGAGCCCCGCTGTACCCGGAATCCCCGCCAGATCGTCCTCATAGTCCAGCGACACTTCCCACCCGATTAAGCCCGCCGCCGCCCCGTACCCGGCCAGAAGCGTTGCGCCGCCAACCCAATCCCGCTGAATGAACGAGCCAAGTCCCCCCACCAGGTTCAGGGCGCCGTAGCCGAAAACCGCTCCCCGGGACTTTTTCTCCCCATTGGCCGCCCTATCGCCGGGGACTCCACTTTCCCCCCTCAGTTCCCGGGCAAGCTCTTCCATAACCAGGATACCGTCGTCCAGCGTATCGTAGTTCACCGACCGGCCTGTCAACTGCAGACCCGATTCAAGATCGATAATGGCCGCGTTGAACATATTCCGCCTTCCCAGCCGCCGGGCGCCCGTAAACAAAACCAGACGGGGGGTATCACCCCTGCCCATGCCGGCAGCATGCTCATCCGCCGTCTCCCCGCTCAACCGGGTATCGTATTCCGCCTGTACCTGTTCCAGCGATGCCCTCCGGGGGTATACCAGGTACTTGCCGCTCCTGATCAGAAAGATGGAAAGAATCCGGCCCAGGGTCTCCGCCACCGAAGAATCGGTATTGTTTCCCATTTCAACAGGCGTTACCGCCAGCCCCCCGGCATCCGGCGGCGGCCGCGTTACGGCGTCGATGATATTCCGGGCCATGCCGGGCAGCTTCTCCTGGATTTCCTCCATTCCCGCGTAGGTCTGAAAATCTCCCGCTATCTGCCGGTGTTCGTCTATCTTGAGGATGGCGATAATCAGCAGTTTCCGGTCCCCCAGGGCGGTGATGCTGCCGGACACCACGTACCGGGCGCCCAACTGCTTCCCCAGGGCGATAGCGGTGTCCGGGTCGGTCATATTCGTATCCAACCGGAAGTTTTGTTCTTTTTCGACGGCCTGGTTGATACCGGTGTGGGGAATGATAGAGAAGACCTCGCTTAATTCCGTGAAAGAGAACAATTCCGCAATGGTATTGCCTTCTCCCGCCTCGCCGCCCGAAAAGGGCAGTACCGCGAGCTTATCCTTTGCCATGGCCCCGGCGGCCACCACGAGCGCGCACAAAAACAGCAACAGCCTATTTTTCACAGGAAACCTTCTTTGACATGGTTCTTTAACATGGCATGGTAAAAAAAGAGAAAAATATTGTGATGAAGGGAAAAGATTGCCGCGGTTGAAAAGCGGCAGACGCTATATATAAAGTACCTGGAAATAAAACTACGGCATGGGGGGGGGGGGGGTACTAATTCATGGTGATACGAAGAATTACGAGGCTTTTGCGTCATCGTGTCACCGCCCTCCTTTTCCGGATAGGCCGGAGGCGCTTTGCCGCGCCTCTGCCTTTCGGCGCGGGGGCTTCCCTGTTCCCCATTCTGCCATTGTGTACCCTGTTTCGGGGGAAAAGTCAAGGCCTAATATGGAGCCCTTCTCTCCGGGTTACTCCGTGCAAAGCGTGGTTGAAAATTCCTCTGCGTTTATCCTGGGGAAGCTCTCATAAGCCTACCGTGAAAGGCCCTTTTCATATACCATCAAAAGCATGTTTCTACGGGAACTTGGGGAACCGGTAAGCCGTATCCGGGGGGCCGGTTCCGCCACGGTCAGGGCCTTGGCAAAGGCGGGGATCAACACCCTGGCGGATCTGCTCTGCCATTACCCCCGGGACTACGAGGACCGGAGCCGCCTGGTCCCCCTGGCCCAGTTCGCCAGATACCCCCAGGTGTGTACCACCGTTACGGTTCTTTCCCACGAGTGGATCGGCTTCGGCAGGATGCGAACCCTTAAGGTTCAGGTGGCGGATGAAAGCGCCCGGGCCGTCCTCCTCTGCTGGAACCGGAATTTTTTGGAAAAACAACTGACGGTAGGCGGGCGCTACCGGCTCTGGGGCCGCTTCCACTTCAAATACGGGGAGATCCAGTCCTCCGCCTTTGAAATTTCCCCTGCCGGGGCCGCTGCCGGAGATACGGGCGGGGATACCTTCGGGGAAGGCGGAGGGGAGGGGAGGGGAGGCATCCTGCCGGTATACCCGCTCTCGGCGGGGCTCAACCAGGGTATATTCCGCCGCCTGGTCAAAGGGGCCCTGGACGCCTACGCCCCATCCATCGACGAGGAGCTGCCCGAGGCCCTCATCGAAAGGGAGGGGCTTCTGCCCAAGGCCCGGGCAATCCGGAACATTCACTTTCCCCCTGCCATGGGGGAACTGGACAAGGCCCGGAAGACCCTTATCTGGGGGGAGCTTTTCTACCTGGAACTGATCATCGGAAGGAGGGCCCTGGATCGGAAGCAGGCGCTTAGGGATGGGGCAAGAGGGGAACTTTCGCCGGCCAAGCCGCGCGGCCCAAGCGCGCTGCAGCAGCGTCTGATAGAACGGCTTCCCTTTGAGCTTACCCCCGGCCAAAAAGAGGCGGCGGGGGACATCAACCGGGACATGGACGGCCCCTGGCCTATGGCGCGGCTTCTCCAGGGGGATGTGGG
>JAISWN010000029.1 GCA_031271075.1 Treponema sp. | reverse complement strand
GGCCGCCCTGGCCGCGGACGCCGAAGGGGTCGGCCTTTTCCGCACCGAATTCCTGTACCTGGGCCGGGACGCCTGCCCCGAGGAAGAGGAACAGTTTGAAGTGTACCGGGATGTTGCCGAAATGATGGGGAGGAGGAAGCCGCGGCGGCCTGCGAAACCTTTCTCGCCGCAAACGTCTGATCCCCGTTCCCCCGTTAAATTCCGCCTTGGCCCGCTGTAAAGGCTGTAAAAAGTTCAGGGAACTGGTTTACCCAGATCCGCACATTTAAGAGCCCAGCGCCTTTTCTATCGCCAGGGCGACTCCGTCCTCGTCGCAGGAGGCGGTAATAAAACCGGCTTCCGCCTTTACTTCCGGGAGGGCGTTGCCCATGGCCACGCCGAAGCCCGCCTCCCGGATCATCCCCAGGTCGTTGAGGTTGTCGCCGATGCTCATCACCTGGTCCATGGCAAGTCCGAGCCTTTCCGCAACGAAGCGCAGGGCGGTTTCCTTGCCCACGCCGGGGATCACCAGTTCAAGGTTGTTCCGGTCGGAGCTGGTAACGTAAACATCGGCGCGGGCTCTAAGCTTTTCAAGAGACCTGGCCTGTTCGGCCGCATCGGTGAAAACAAGGGCAAATTTGCAGAGTTCCTGCCCCGGACCGTTTTCCCTTCCGCCGGTAAAAAAGGCTTCTTCCAGATTCCCCAGTCTTGGACGCCAGAGGGACTCGTGCCGGTGGTAGAGGGCCAGAATTTCCCGGTCATCCCAGGCGGCCCCCCTCTTGTCCAAGACGCTCCTGTCCGCGTTGCTGCCGAAAACAAGGGCCCTGCAGGTTCGGCATTCGGCCAGGACGGCACTGGCCCCTTCTTCGCTAAAGGGCCGGTGGAGGAGGATCTTCTTTTCAACAGGGGAGAATACCGTAGCCCCGTTATTGGCTATGATATAGGCTATCCCCGGATGTTCCGGCAGCCCCTTGGGCAGAAAATTGAGCTGCCGCCCGGTGGCGGGAACGATACTTATTCCCGCCCTTATAGCCGCGTCAAAGGCCGCCCAGGTCCGGGGGCTGATTGTTTTTTCACTGGTTAAAGCGGTACCGTCAAGATCAAAAACTACGAGGCGGATATTCACGGATCTTTTCCTTCGCGGCTGTTACAGCGCGCCGTTTTGGTATTTTCGCAGCAGGACATCGTTGTACTCATCGGCGTCATCGGCGTTGGAACTCCGGAGCAGAGGCGGCGCGGTTCCCTCCCGGGCGATTTTTTCCGCGGCCCTCAGCGCCACCGCCTGGACCAAGGCGGCGCCTACGATGCTGCTGGTGGGCCCCGAGAAAACAGGCGAGCCCTTTACGGGGTAAGCGGCGTCGCCGTATTCGGCCTGGTTGTCCAAAACCAGGTCGGCGATCTCGTAGAGTTTCTTGCCGCTGGAATGCCGGGAAGCAACCTGCCGGGAATGTTTCAGGGAGGTAAGGGCTATCACCGACGCTCCCCGTTCCCTGGCGCCCAGGGCCATCTCCACGGGTACGCTGTTTCGCCCCGAGTTGGAGATGATGAGGATCGTATCCCCCTCGCCGACATGGTAAAGATCCAGAATGGCCCCCGCATAACCTTCCATCCGCTCAAGAATGGTACTCTTGTGGATTCCCTGGTGAAGCATCATTTCCCGGGGGGAGAATCGCCTTGACAAAGGCAAGCCCGCCGGCCCGCAGGTACAGTTCTTCGGCTATCATGTGGGAATGTCCGGTCCCAAAGGTAAAAAAGGAACGGTTTAGGAGGAAACCGCGAGCTATTATTTCCGCCGCATCCTCAATATGCCCCGCCTCGGCGGCTTCGGCGGCCTTTATCTTGCTGACAACAAATTGAAAATAGCTTTCCACAAATCGATCCTGCTTTACCGTTTATTATAAAACAGGGAAACCGCCTCTTCAATATAACGCTCCCCCTGTCCGGGGGCAAAACGGCTCAGGAGAGCTTCATAATCGTTGTTTATAAGCGCGTCTATAAGGGCCTGATTTTTCTCCCCCGTAACATAGCAGGACTCCCCCCTCACTCCCGGGATATCAAGAAAGCCCCCAAAGGCCGAATGGGTATGAGTGGCGGAGATAAGGATACGATCCCTTGTCAGGCCCAGGGCGCCGAGCCTTTCCCGGATGGGCTCCGCGCAGATCCGGTCTATCCCAAGAAGATCCATCTGGATGATCACAAAGGGCTTCCCCAAAGAAGCGGAACTTTCCCTTTCCCCAAAGGCGATACAGCGGGCGTAGAGATCGTCGTGGATCCCTTCGCAGGGACGCTTAACCGCGTAGCCGGCCAAGGCGCAGGGAACCCGGGGGCTGATGATCCGGCTTGCGAAACCAATCCCCATCATGCGTTTATGCCCCCGTATCCGCGGAAAAGATAATCCCCGCGCCCTTTCGGGCTTTTTCCGCAAGGGAAACGCGCATAAGGCTTTCCTCCAGGGGGGCGAGGCAGCAGGACGGATCTCCCCCGGCAAAGGACTCTATGAAATCCCGGACTTCGTAGAAAAGGTGGTTTTCCCTGTCCTGATCCTGGAACCGTTCCGCCGCCGGCCCTTCCCCGGCGCCCTTCCCCTCACGGGCGGATCGGAAGGCTTCCGGGTTCGCCTCGTTTCTCCGGGCGGTAATTCCCGCCCGGAGGTTGCTGCTGGCGGAGGGCGAGTAAAGGCAGCCTCCTTCACCCTGGATCTGGACAAAGTTTTCCCCACTGCTGTCCTTGCAGGCGCTTAAAACGGCGTTGAAACCCCGGTAGTTCATGACAAGCGTCCCCGAGACGTCAATGCCCTTGGCGGCGGCACGGGGAAAGTAGCGGATATCCTCCGGTTCCCCGAAGAGGTAAACCGTAAGGGCAAGGTTGTAGTAGTTAAGATCCATAAGGGCGCCGCCTGAGAATTCCGGGTTGAACATGTTGGGGTTTTCCCCCCGGAGGAAGGGCGGGTAGCGGCTTGAATACTGGGAAAAATTCATCTCCACATGCCGCACCGGGGCGATACGTTCAAGAAGCCCCCGCAGACGGGCGGCGTTGGGAAGGTGGGGAATAGTCAAGGCCTCAAAGAGGAAGAGCCCCTTTTCCCGGGCAAGCCGGATAAGATCCTCCAGTTCCCCGCCGGTGGAGACAAGGGGTTTTTCACAGATCACGTTTTTTCCGTGGAGCAGGGCGTCCCTGGCCCAGGGGTAATGGAGAGAGTTGGGGGCCGCCACATAGACGCAGTTATAGTCCCCGCTGGAAAGGAAAGCTTCCCTGCCGGAAAAAGCCAGCCTCAGACCGTGCTTTTGGGCAAAAGCCTCCGCGGTTTCGGCGTTCCGTGAGTAGGAAGCGGCGATCTCCGCGCCTGGAGCGCCATCCGGGCAGCCCGGCGGGGAACCGGCAAGGCGGACCGCTTCAATAAACCGGGGGACAATAAAATTGGTCCCCACCGTTCCTACGCGCAAGGCTTCTTTCATTTCTTTTCCGCTTTTCTGTAGTCCGCTACCGCCTGGCGGAAGCTTCGGAGGATCATACCCCTGTGGTAGTGGGCGTCCAGGTACTTCAGTTTAAGAGCCTTATCCTTTTCGTAGGCTCCCACCAAAGGGGCAAGCTGGGGCAGGCTGCCGATGAGGGCGTTGGGGACGATGAAGATCTGGGCGGGTTTGGTTTCGTCCCAGGTAACGTATACGCTTCCCTGGGGGATCTCCCGGGTTTCAACGTTCATCTTCTCAAAGAAACTGACCGGCCGGGGCTTCCGTTCACGGTTGTACAGGGTTCCCTCAAAGCGGTAGATCCAGTACCGCCTAAAGCCCGAATCCCGCAGGGGAAGGTAAGGTTCGCCTTTTTCGATATTCACCAGGGCGATTTTCCCGGCCCGCGCCATCTTGGTGATCACGTATTTGTCCCAGCCGTTTTCCAGCCACTTGTAGAAGAACGATAGGATCGTGGCGCCTACGGTAAAGCCCGCGATAAAATAGATCCGGTAAGCCGGGTACTGCCGTATCCCGAAGAACATGGCCGCCAGGAGGCCCATGATGAGGATGCAGGTAAAAATGAGGAGACAGAAGCCGGCTTTCAGAGGCCGGCTTTTTTCAGGGCCGCGAGAAAATCGGTTTTCTCCACGGAAGGCATGATCTGGGATGTAAGCGTTCCCCCCAGCATTTCCGCCAGTTCCCGGTAGAGCGCCGCGTCTTCGGATGTGGCGGCGATCGACTTGGTCACCATTACATATTTGGTTCCCGCTATCGGCGCCGCGTTGCCCACATTTACCGATTCGACCTTCACCCCGGACTTAAGGATCGCCATGGCGTCCTGGGGGAATTTGGCTATGATGAAAAGGGATTCGTCGGGATGATCCTTTTCGTACTGCAGGGCCTCGGCAATGGAAACCACCAGCACCTTGGAACCCCGGGCTGCAAGGGGCAGGGCCATTTTCTGGATAGGATCCTTGGCCACATCGTCGTTGGCCACAATAATTGCCTTGGCATCGATGTATTTCTGCCACGCCACCGCCACCAGGTACAGCCCCAGGCATTGGGCCCGGTTTTCCTGTTCCTCCCGGCAGTAAGCGGCGCAAACCCGGATTACCTCCAGGTACCGCTCCCAGGGCAGGGTAGAGGGGCCCGCAAGGAAACCGGTAACCCCCTGGGCCAACTGCCCTTTGGCGATGACGCCGATGGATTCTTCGCCGGCGTCCGCCACATTGCGGCCCAGGCGGCCGTGGTTGTGGATGTCGATAAAACCGGGAGAAACGTAAAGCCCCTCGGCGTCCCACTCCCCGGCATCGGCAAAGTCCCCCGGATCTTCCCCCAGGGAGGCGATACGGCCGTCTTTGATGTAGAGATCCCCCCTGATTATCCGGTTTTCCGTAACGATCCTGCCGTTTTTGACGATTAACTTTGCCACGCTTCCCCCAGCCTGTTACTCCCCCGCCTCAAGTCCCGGCAGCCGGTTGATGTGGCCCTCGGCGGTTTTGAGCAGTTCCTCCGCCTTTGCCTTGTCCACCCCCATAAGGAGCATGACAATGGCGATCTTGGGTTTCCGCCCGGCGGCCTCGAAAGCCTTTTCCGCTTCTTCCCCCGAACAACCGGCGGCTTCCCGGATGATCCTCAGGGATCGGAGGACCAGTTTATGGTTCGCCGGTTTCAGGTCCACCATGAGGTTTTTGTACACCTTCCCAAGCCGGATCATGGAGGCGGTGGAAAGCATGTTGAGAACCAGTTTTTGGGCGGTTCCGGATTTCATCCTGGTGGAGCCGGTGACTACCTCGGGCCCCACCTTAACCAGGATCCTGTGATCGGCGATATCAAAGGTCTTGGAATTTCCATTGCAGCTTAGGGCGCCGGTTACCGCCCCCAGGTTCTTCGCGTACTCCAGAGCCCCCAGCACGTAGGGCGCCTGCCCCGACGCGGTGATTCCCAGAAGCACATCGTCCCCGCAGAAGCCGATCTTTTGGAGATCCGCCGCCCCCGTTTCGGATGAGTCTTCCACTCCCTCAATGGAACTGGTAAGGGCCTCCCTGCCTCCGGCAATAAGCCCCTGAACCATGCCGGGCTCAACCCCGTAGGTCGGGGGGCATTCGGAGGCGTCCAGCACCCCCAGGCGGCCGGAAGTTCCCGCGCCGGTGTAGACCAGCCGCCCGCCTTTCCTGAAAGCCTTTACGATTTCATCCACAAAAGCGGCGGCGGCGGGTAGGGCCTTTTCTACCGCCAGGGGAACCTTTTTATCCTCGTTGTTGATGATGGTAAGGATCTCCAGGGATGTTCCCCGGTCGATGTTGATAGAAGCCTCGTTCCGCTGTTCGGTGGTGTACCTTCCAAGAACCTCTTCGGTTAACCGATTCTCCGGCATTGTTTTCTCCTCCTCAATCAAAATCCAGTAATCAAAATCCAGTTAAATCCAGGATCACCGGACTTTCCCAAAACGGCAGGTTTGTGAAAGCCTCGTTTTTACCGTTTTGGGAACGGCTGCTGGTTTACTTCCCGTAATTCAAAATCATCAGGTTATGAAAGATCTGCCGGCAGCGGAAGATCTTTCCGTTGTTCCGGTCCGGGTGGATCCGGTTGCTGAGAAGTACGCCGTAAAGGCCCTGTTCCGGATCGATCCAGATACTGGTTCCCGTAAAGCCCGTATGCCCGAAACTGCCCTCCGTCATAAGATCCCCGCCGGGGCCGCCTTTCCCTGCCAGAAGCCAGCCGAGCCCCCGGTTCGCCCCCATTCCGGGGCTGTAGTTTTTAACCGTCATTCTGATGGTGGCGGGACGGAGGAAAGCCCCCCCCTCTCCCCAGCCGTCGGCTTCCCAGCCCTTAGCCAGTACCCGGGAGGCGAGCTTTGCCAGATCCGCCGCGGTGGAAAAGAGCCCCGCGTTCCCGCTGACCCCGCCCATGGCCCAGGCCTTCCCGTCGTGTACCTCTCCCCGGATAAGGCCCCGGGATTTGCTGTCCTCGGTGGGGGCGATGCGTTCAAGCAGGGAGGGAGGGGGCCGGTAGCAGGTATCCCGCATCCCCAAAGGCCACAGCACCCGCTCCCTTATGATCGTATCCAGGGGCGCCCCGTCTATGGCCGCCATTATTTCCCCCAGGAGTATAAAGCCTTCACAGGTGTATTCCACCCTGGTTCCGCTATCCCGCCGGAGGGGGCTCAGGCTTATCGCCTCCAGGAGTTCTTCCCGGTTAGGGGCAAGACGGTAAAGCCTGGGTAAATCGTGAAGGGCGCTGGTGTGGGTAAGGAGTTCCCTAATGGTGATATCCCCTTTCGGGTTCCCGGAAAAATAGGGAAGAAAGAAGCCCAGGGTATCTTCAAGCCGGAAAAGCCCTTCCTCGAACTGGCGCATAAGGCCCAGGGTAACGAAGATCTTTGTAAGCGACGCGATATCGTATATCGTATCCGGCCCCACCGGCCCAAGGTTCCCGCCTAAAACACCCCGGAACCCCTGTTCCAGGATTTTTTCTTTCCCTCCCACGGCCCAAGCCGCCCCCGGAAAGGCCCCTTCGCTGACACAACGGGAAATATACGATTCGATTGAAACCATAAGTTACCCTGATTCGCTTCAAGAGCCAGTATAGGGGCGCTTCCCCGAAAATACAAGGCTCGCCGAAAGATGCTTTTCATCTTGCCTGGGCCGCCCATTATACACGACTCCTATACAACAGGCTGCTTAAATTCAGCGCCTGACAGTTCTTACTGGGCCAGGGTAAACCGTATGGTAAATTCCTTTGTTTGCCCGGCAGCAAGATCGATATTCTGATATGAGAAGCTCATGGCTGAATCTTCGTCTTTAACATCTATCTGCTTGTCTTCGTAGATGTGCATCCGGTGTGTCCCGGAGGCCCATGGTCCCAGCCAAAGGGTACTCACATCATTTACCCTCTCCATGTTCTTACACACCAGGCGGAGCTTTATCGTTGGCGCGTAGGTGATCCCGCCGGACTCATACCCGTTTGTCATAAGGGCCCCATAGGGCAGGGTGGTAAGGGGCGCATCGTCCCGGTTGAACATCATGGCGTCCATAGAGGCGCCAAACTTCTGCCCGGTCACCGCAGTCCCGCTGGTATTAGTGAGTTTATGAATAATCTGGATGTAGGGAACGCCATTATCATACACAAAAGAAGGAACCAGTTCCAGTTTTACGCCATCGGCGCCGGTCTGGACTCCGTCCTCCATGGCACTGGTGGTACCGTTTAGATCGTAAAACCACCCGCCAAAACCATAGGACGTACGCACCCACTGCTGGTTGGTGCTGTCACCGGGATCCACAAAATATCCCAGAATATCAATACCGCAGGGATGGCCGCTGGCGCCATAAGACTGATTCGGATTACGCCAGTTCCACGCGAGCCGGTAGGTGGGTTCGGTTTTAAAATCGTCAAAATCAGACGGGAGACTGCTGGCATGTGCTATTGCCCGCCAGTTCCGGGTGGTCACATTACCAATCCGTACTTCCCTGCTTGCGGGAAGGGCGTAATAGGTCTGTTCCGGCGCCACCGCGATAATGACTGTGGCCGACCGGCTGCCTACGGTTACCTTTATCCGGGCATTGCCTAACATCAGTCCCCTGAGATCGCAGGTTGTACCGTTCTGGGAAATAATCTCGGCGACATCGGGGTCCAGACATTCAAAAAGAGCGGTGACGGCGGCGGCGCGACTGTTCTGGGCGGGCAGCAGTTCCGGGGGTATACCCACGCTCACCTGTGCGCCCTGCCGGGCGGTAACCAGATTGGGATTGGGCTCCATTCGGGGCTCGTAGTTTGAAAAATCATCCACCGATGATCCAGCCGGGGTATCATCATCCCCACCCGCACCCCCTGGACACCCAGCCAGCACAAAAGCCAGCATGGTTCCCAACAGCAGGGAAGCCAAAACCTCTGATCTTTTCCTAAGCATGATTTGCCTCCATGACATTTTTGGAGTTTCTACGAAACTCCCTTGTTCCCTTGGATATTTAGAATCTGTCCGTGCGGTATTAGATGTACGCCCTGCGGGGAAATAGAGTTTTCAGCGGAAATTATTCGAAAACTGAAGTTTCCAAATAACCCTAATGTATAAATTTTACTGAGTTTACTTAGCGGGTATATGGGGGGGGGGGGGGGTAATAGTACCAATATTTAGAGGTCTTTTCATGGAGAACCCTCCCTGGCAGTTTGTCGCGCATAAAACCTACAAGTGCAACAGGTTGCTATGACGGCCCGGCACACCGAAACATCATGGTAACATACTACCGGATTTCTAAAAAAAGTCAACAAGCTGATTCCGCCGCCGCAGTTCTCTGTTTAACCATGATGAACCAACGGTTCGGCGCCACAAAGCGAACCTGCGGTTCGTGCCACGAGCTTTCGCTTTGGGGACTATGACCTTAGCTGGTTTTTCACGGAGTTACATTTTCACGGAGTTACAGAGGAATCAACAAGCTCTTCAGTCTATTTCTGTTATGACCAATCTCTTTCGGGAATCCAATAGACAGGGTTGGACAGGAAGAACTAACATATATCAAGGAGCGGGAGATGAAAGATAAGCCGAATGTTATCGTGTTTTTTACGGATCAGCAGCGGTGGGACACCACGGGGGTTCACGGGAATCCGCTGGGACTGACGCCGAATTTCGACCGCATGGCCCAGGCGGGAACCCATTGCTTTAACGCCTTTACCTGCCAGCCGGTTTGCGCCCCGGCCAGGGCCTGTCTCCAGACCGGAAAATACGCCACCAATACGGGGGTTTACCGCAACGCCCTGACCCTTGGGGATGACCAGAAAACCCTGGCCCATTACTTTAAGGAGGGGGGGTACGACACCGCCTATATCGGGAAATGGCACCTTGCCGACCGGGAGCCGGTTCCCCGGGACAGACAGGGCGGGTACGATTACTGGCTCGGGGCCAACGCCCTGGAACATACATCCGATACTTACCGAACCCTTGTGTACGACCGGGACGGAAAAGAGGTGTTTCTGCCGGGATACCGGGTTGACGCCCTGACCGATGCGGCTATCCGCTATATTTCCGGTGAAAGGGCCGGGCCCTTTTTCCTTTTCGTGTCCTTTCTGGAGCCTCACCATCAGAACCATGTGGACGACTACCCGCCGCCGGAAGGCTACCGGGAGCCCTACACGGGCCGATGGATACCGGGCGATCTCGCCGCCCTGGGAGGTTCCTCGGCCCGGCACCTGGGGGGCTACTTCGGCATGGTCAAACGGCTGGACGAGGCCCTGGGCCGCCTGAGCGACGCGCTGCGGAGCCTCAAAATCCTGGATAACACCATCATTCTCTACACCGCCGATCACGGGAACCACTTTAAGACCCGGAACGGGGAATACAAGCGATCCTGCCATGAGGCGTCCATCCGTATCCCCATGGCCCTCTCCGGTCCCGGATTTTCAGGCGGAGGCCGCGTCACGGAACTGGTAAGCCTGGTTGATATGCCGCCTACTCTGCTGGACGCGGCGGGCCTTCCCGTGCCCGGGGAAATGGAAGGCCGATCCCTGCTGGACGGCCGTAAAAACTGGCCCGACGATGTTTTTATCCAGATCAGCGAATCCCAGACCGGCAGGGCGGTACGGACCAGGCGCTGGAAATACGGCGTTACCGCCCCGGATGCGGACGGCTGGAAAGACAGGGATTCTCCGGTTTATGTCGAACAGTATCTTTACGATCTGGAACACGATCCCCACGAACTGGCGAACCTAATCGACATGGTTTCCCATCAGGATGTATGCAAAGCCATGAAAGCGCGGCTTTTAAAACGCATAAAGGAAGTTGAGGGGAATGAGCCGTCTGTTACCGAGGCTGAAAGATCCCCTTCGGGCCAGCGGAAGGTTTATCCGGAGGAAATATAAAAAATGCTTGCGTGTTTTCCCTCCCGGTGATACTATGGTTTTTATGGGGTGGCTTATGTTCCGGTTCCATGTTCAAGTAATTCCAAACCTGATGTTCCTGCGCACGGGAATAGGCATCCGTCTTTTTCTGACAGGAGGGGTATTTCATTAGAGTTGTTCGGAAACTTCAGTTTCCGAACAAGTTCCGCTGAAAATTGATGAACGCAATTCCGGTTGGATGGGGGGCTTCCGAAGAGGAGTAGAATGGTCAATATGGAGGCTTTCCCAAAACCCGGCTGGTTTTGGGAAAGCCTCCGCGCCAAGGGAGAAAGTCATGGAACTTGGAATGGCAATGCGCTATGTACAGATGCGCGCGAAGATGAGGGCCAAAAGCGCACCAATCTGCGCGGAGCATGTTTTTTGCGTCCTGCTCCAGCTTGCCGAAAAGAGCGCAGGCGAAGTGGCGCCCTCGGCAAACGGCGATGTCAAAAATACTATTGCCGCCGAGATCAGGGAACTTAAAGACGATCTTGACAAGAGCTTCCCCGGTCTCAATTTTAAGACCGCGCTGGAAGAGATCGAGAGCAACCAGTTCGATGATACCAGCGCCGGCCGGTACGATGCCCTGCTCCAGCGGGCGGAAACCCTTGCCTCCGGCAAGGCCCTTACCCCCTCCATGATGCTGGAACTGGTAATGGCTACCCCCACCGGGAAAGATATTGCGGAGATATGCGAAAACGTCCTCTGGGTCGGCAACAAGGGCGGCATGGAAACAGTTATCAGCGCCGCCAAACCTCCGCCAAACCGGGTTCCTCCTCCATCGCCGCCCCGGCAAAATACGGCGCCACCACCACCCCGGCAAAACGCTGTCCCGCCCCCTCCGTCGCCGCCACCACCCCGGCAAAGCGCGGTTCCTCCACCCCCATCGCCTCCACAGCAGAAGGCGCCTCCTCCCCGGCAAAACACCGTCCCTCCTCCACCCCCACCCCCACGGCAGAACCTGGTTCCTCCGCCGCCCCAAGCGGGACCGAAGGTAATTATAAAAGGCCCTAACGGCAACATGGTTGGCCGCATAGTAGACGGGAAATTTGTGCCCGAAGCCGATGGCGGCAAACCAGGGTCTCCCCGGCGTCCGGGGCAGGCAAAGGCAAAAACCAGGGTAAACGGCGTAATGTATAAAGGCGGCCCCGGCGCGGCCCATGTGAAGTATATACTCGCGTCCCTCATGGTATACGCCGCGGGCGCCGCCGGTATTGTTTTCCTCAGGGGCGGGAGCCTTTGGCCGCCGGTAATCGTCATGAGCTATCCCCTTTTCTGCTGGACGGTCTTCTGGGCGGCCGTAATAGGCTGCGGTGTCGCGAGCGCCATCGGCCTTAAGTTCCTGGCTTTTAGCTGTTTCCTCCGCTTTGTCATGACGCTGGCCGCGGCGTTCATTCTCCGCCGCCAAACTATTTTTGCCCTGGGCCTCCGTTCCGTTCCCTGGTGGCTGGACACGGCGGTCTTCATCGTCTACCTGATCGCTTATTTCAAGACCGCCGTGTATATGACAGGCCTTGTCCGGAAAACCGACCCGAACATGTCCGCGGCTTCAGCGTTCAGGAACAAGGCTGTTAAATCAACGCCGGCAATCGAATATTTCTTTATGGCAACTCTTTCAAGCCTGCTGCCCGCCGTCGTTCTTTTCGTAGCCTGTCTGACCACGGAAAGGCTGCCGCCTGTCTGGCGTCATATTATCAATATATACGGTTTTCTCTGGGCTTATTGGGCCGTAAAGGAAATTTTTAGAAGCCAGAAGGTCGCCCGTAATTTTTCGGAGCTTTCCACGGAACAACAGTTGAAATACAATGTTTTTGCGTCCCTGAGTATTTTAATGACCGTCCTTTTACCGTCTTTTCTGGTTCTCTTTTTGCACTGGTATTTCAACTGGTTTCCCATGATGGTTCCGGTTATCGTGGCGTTGAGCGTGTATTCATTGCTTATGATCGTTCTGACAAGTGCGATACACGGCAATAAAAAAATGTCTATTATCTTGAAAAACAGGAAAGGTGGAAATTGATATGCCGGGGAAAGTTATTGTTAAAGTTGCCAAAGGCGAGGATAAAGGCAAGAGTTTCGAATTTTCAGGCCAGCGCTCCTTTGTTATAGGACGCGAGAAGGGCTGCGCCATCCAGCTTTCCGAAAGAACCGTTTCGCGCTGTCATTGTGGCATGGAGATAAACCCGCCGAAGATCACCTTCTACGATGCGGGCAGCAAGAACGGGACCTACATAAACGGCGAACTCGTCTGTGAGGGCAGGGGCGATATGAGCCCGGAAGAAGCGGCTAAAAGGGAACACAAAACCCTGTCCCTCAGGAACGGCGATACCCTGGGCATCGGTGTTGACGTGGAACTGTCCTTTACCGTTATCGAACCGGAATACTGCGCCGGCTGCCTCGGCGAGATAGAGGAGGGCGGCAACCACGTAAACAAGGCGGGAGAGAGAATCTGCGCGGCCTGCTTTGAGGCCCAGAAAAAGATCGATGAATTCGCTACCATCGAAAACAAACCTCGGAAAAAAGAGGCCGCCCAAAAACAAGCCGGGCCTGTCTGCACAATCTGCGGCGCTCCCCTGGGGGAGATCAAGCCGGGCCAGGCGCGGATTTGCGATAAATGCAAAAAGCCCGATGACATCCTTGACCGGATAATCGAGCGGGAAGAACAAAGATCCGCCAAAGAGACCCCCGCTGCCGTTGATATACAGAATTACCGTCAGATTAAAAAACTCGGAGAAGGCGGCATGGGGGTAGTTTACCTTGTTGAAGAAGCGGATACCGGCAAAAAGGCTGCTCTAAAATATATGCAGCCTTCAGAATCGGTGGACGAGCACGCCCGTATGCTTTTTCTCCGGGAGACCGAGATCGGCAAGCGCCTCGATCATCCCCATGTTATTAAACAGTACGACAGCGGCAGTATAGGCGACAGTTTTTATATACTCATGGAATACTGCCGGGGCGGCAGCGTCGATGGGGTGATGGAAAAAGTCGGGCCTCTCCCCGAGGCAATGGCGGTGGATATTACCCTCCAGGTTCTGGACGGACTCGCCTATACCCACAGCCTGGGAATTATCCACCGGGATATCAAGCCCTTTAACTTTTTTATCGCCAACGATTTTAAGCCTGAATCATTCTATAAACCCGATCCCGGTTCCGGAAAAAAGGTATTCAACGCCGGGGCTTATCTTGGCGGCGGATCTTCCCGGCCGGTGGTCAAAGTGGCCGATTTCGGCCTTGCCAAAGCCTTCGATTCCGCCGTTCTTACCAAAACAGGCGAAGCGAAAGGAACCCTGTCCTTCGCGCCAAGGCAGCAGATAATGGACTCCAAACATGTGGCCAACGAGGTGGACACCTGGGCCGTGGCCGCGTCGCTGTACTTTATGCTTACCGGGCGGACCCCCAAGCCGGTGAGGAACAGGCTGACCATGTTCGACGATCTCCTCAATCCCGCTGTCCCCATTCGTAAGGTGAACTCGTTTATCAGCCAAAAACTTGCAACGGTCATAGATAAGGCGCTTGTGGATAGCCCCACCATCCTTATTCAGGAGGCGGCGGATTTACATGCTGCCCTTCAAGCGGTCTTATGAGTCCTCTTTTTGATTACCCTTACACATGCTCAAGCGCGCTGGACAAGGGGTTAAAAAGGGAATCAAACCAGGACAAGTTGATCCTCTGCCCCGAGGCCGGATTCTACGGCGTTTCAGACGGCATGGGCGGGCTGGCCCAGGGCGGAAGGACTTCGGAGATTCTCGCGGAAGTTATCCCCGGGTATGTAAAGGAAATATGCGCCGGCCTGACCGGCGGCGCTTCCGATCCGGAGCGGACCGGGGAACTGCTCAAGGGAAAGATCGAAGAGATAAGCGACAAGCTCTACAACAGTTTTAATACCGGCAGCAGATCGAAATACGGGGCCACCTTCTGCGGCGCGTGGCTTATCGGGAAGACGGCTGTCTTTGTAAGCATCGGGGACAGCAGGGCTTATCTGCTTCCCCGCCACGGAAAGATCATCCGGCAGGTTACCAATGACCATAATATCGCCGCCATACTCATACGGAAAGGAGAGCTGACGGCGAAAGGGGCGAAAAACCATTCCTCCGCGAACCAGCTTACCCGTTTTGTGGGAATGGAGGCTCCCGCCGAAGCCGATTGTTTTATCGAGCCCGTCGCGCCGGGCGACCGCATCCTCCTCTGCAGCGACGGCCTTCACGGGCTTATGGAAGACGACAGGATAAAGCGCATACTCCGTTCAAGCAGAACCCCGTCTATCGTTTGCGGCCGCCTGGTAAAAGCGGCCAACGAATCCGGCGGCAGGGATAATATCTCGGCGGTGTATATAAAGATAGGGGAAATATTGCGGCATGAGCGATGAAACAACTTCTTCCAGCGGCAAATACAGTGATATTACAACTCTGGCCGGCCTAAATGCGGGTGACCTCACAAGTCCGGCCGGAGTAGATGCGGGCGATATTACAACCCAGGCGGCGCATGAAAAACCCGGGGCGATCCCTTCCCCGGTTTCCCCTTCCGCCACTGCGATTATCCCCGGTTCCCGCCTCCTGGACCTCTACGACGTTGATCCCGGCAAGCCCGCCGAAGGCGGCTTCGGCAGGGTTTATAAAGTCCGCCATTCGGGCTGGAATGTTGATCTTGCCCTCAAGCAGCCGAAACCAGACGTGTTCAAAACCGAAAAACAGAAAGAGGATTTCGTCCGGGAGTGCGAAACCTGGATAAACCTGGGCCTCCATCCCCACATCGTCTCCTGTTACTACGTCCGTGAAATAGGCGGCGTCCCTTCCATCTTTTCCGAGTGGATGGAGGGGGGAAGCCTGAAGGACTGGATAAAAAGCGGGAAGCTCTACGCGGGCGGGGAGGAGGAGATACAGCGGCGGATACTGGATATTACCATCCAATTCGCCCGGGGGCTCGGTTACGCTCACGAGGAGGGGCTTATCCACCGGGACGTGAAGCCGGGGAACCTCCTGATGACTTCTGATGGAACGGCGAAGGTGGCGGACTTCGGCCTGGCCAACGCGAAAGCGGGGGCGGCGAAGGAGGAACCTGGCGGGGATGGGGGGATGACCCAAACCGCCGGTTCTGCATCGTACACCCCGGACTACGCTTCCCCCGAACAGGCCGGAGGAGGGAGCATAAGCGTGGGGACGGATCTGTGGAGCTGGGGGGTGTCTGTACTGGAGATGTACTGCGGGGAGCGGCGCTGGTCGAACGAACGATTTGCGGGAGGCCCCCTGGCCGGTAAACAGTGCGAGTATTACTTTCCCCTGGCAAAGCATCCTGTACCGGATGGGGTAAAGGACGCGCTGCGGGGCTGTTTCAAGAGCGATGCAAAAAAGAGGATCAACAGTTTTACTGAGATAGAGATGTACCTTCTGGCGGTATACGAGGAGACTTTTGGCGAAGCGTATTCGCGGGAATCCCCGAAAGCCGCGGGGGACACGGCGGACAGCCTGAACAACCGCGCCCTGTCCTTTATTGACCTGGGCAAGCCGGAGGAGGCGGAGAAGTGCTGGCGGGAGGCGCTGGAGGCCGACCCCAACCACGAAAAATCTCTGTTTAACAGCCTGGTTCATCAGTGGAACACATTAAAAATCAGCGATCTACAGGTCATAGAGCGCATAATACAAAGCAGCGGGATCAAAAATCATGACTATTATATTGCGAAGGTTCATTTAATGCGCGGGGACGCCCAAAGCGCCAAAAGCCATTTGGAAAAAGCAGGCTATTCTCTGACCGGAAACGATGAATATACCGGGTTGTTTAAGATGGCTGATGAATTGGAAAAAAGAGGGAAAGACGGTAAAATTGTCAAGAAAGTAGATGGCCCGGATTTTAAAAAAACATGTTTTAGCCCAGATGGGAAACATGCGGCGGTTTATACAAATAAAGGACTGGGTTTTATTGATTTGTTTACGGAGGATCACATATCGAAATTTAATGTTCCGGAAAACGATTTAATCTATCTTCAGTGTAATACAGCGGGCGATAAATTTGTATCCGTAGAACGTTTTACATCCTCCGATGTTATTAAATTATGGATGATA
>JAISWN010000169.1 GCA_031271075.1 Treponema sp. | reverse complement strand
TCCGTATACTCCGTTTTCCATCCTGACGGTAATGCCTTTCAGCACTTCCTTGTCTTTGAAATTTTTGTAGATGCTTTCCATGTGCAACTGCATATTAAAACCTCCGATTTTCAATACTAGGGTTAAAATAGGGACAAATGATAAATTCGAGATAAAGTAAAGATAAACAAAGTATTAAATGTTTTGTTTTTTCATGTGGCGCATTCATGGTCATTTGTTCAACATTTATTTTGGAGAACGGAAACCGCATATAAGGCCGGTAGCGGGACAGGGTATCAAAGCGTGGCTTTACAGAACCGGGTAATCATCTTGTCCGGGTAAAAATATAAAAAATCCTCATTTTGCAGGTTTGTCCCATTTATCGACCGCAAAGGAGGGTTTACCTTTGGGACATGGAACACGGAAATGGGGCACCGAATACCCACCTGCATACGCTTATCCCTTTGGCCGATTTTAGGGCCATTTTGGGAATTGATGACCGGGAAGATGCTCTAAGCCGCTATTGCCTGATCACGGCTACCTACACCATTGAGCAATACTGCAAACGGCGGCTTTTACGCCGGAAACACACCGATTATTTGACCTTTACGGGGGAACATATCTTTAGCCTCCGGGAATACCCGGTACGGCGGGTGCTGACCGTCCATGCCGTTAGAGCCGGAGCCGCCATACAAGGAGAAGCCCTCTTTACGCCTGAAAACCTGGTTGATCCCAAACATTACTTCTGCCTTCCTGATGAGGGTATCCATGAAGATATTCCTTTCTCACTGGTTTTACGGCCTCCGATCCGGCTTTCAAGGGAGGATATGGGGATACGGGTACGGTACTTGGCGGGGTACTCCACGGGCAAGGCCCCGCCTGACCTGGCTTCCGCCTGTCTGGAACTGGCGGCGGGGCCTAAAACTTTTGTTGTGATATGGGAATTTGTTTGGCTCCACGCCATGCCACATTTTCGGTCAAACACGCTCACCGGTTCGCGTGCATTATCGGGCGTGGAATATGAGCCGCTACCGGGGGCCTCCCCCGCGAAGCGGGTTCTTTATTGGGATCACCGGGAACATCCGGGGGAGCGGGAAGGATGGGGAACATCTGGAAGCGTCCATGCCGGAGAATGTGCTGCAACTTTTAGAACCGTATAAAAGGGGGGTTATTTAGGAATGACAGATATGACAGATAAATCCCTATTTATTGAAAATGAGAGAAATGAACGGAAAACTTTCAAATTCTGACAATAAACTTGTTCGGGAACCCGGTTGGTTCTCTACAGCCTGTGGCCGGCTTGCAAGTCCTGCAAACTGCGCAGACTAAAGTCTGACGCATTTTGCCATTTTCAAGCGGCTGTTGGCGAGCCTTCGGTTCGACGGAAACTGAAGTTTCTGACCGGCTCTATTCCCGGCAACGCATCTTATGCCAAAATATCCGCTTCATCCGCCCAGGGCTGTGTTTCGGTGAGGATGGGTCTTCCTTCTTTTGCCGACTTTTCGATCATCAGGGCAAGGTACTGATCCTGACAGGCGTTCGCCATGCTTGAGAAAGATCCGCCTTCCCGTACATACCGGGCCATTTTTTCCAGGACGGCCATGACGGCAATTTCATCATCATAGAGAAACCGGTGGGGATAGGGATTGCTGTAGATCCATTTGCCGCCGCCCATAAGGCCGCGGAAAAAAAATCCTTCCAGATTGGTCTGGACGCCGGAATAGATACGCTCGTAGGTGTATTGCCGGAAATCCTCATGGGTATGGAGCCAGCGTACCGTCCGGTTACTGATTTCACCCCGTTCGCCCCGTACCGCGATGTGTTCAGCCCGGGCATACGCCCGTACCTGATTATCCTCATAGTTATAAATTCCCAGCTTACCGTTAAAATCAAGAAGGCCGAAGACCCTTTTTTCTTTTACGATATTCTCGGTATTGGATACGCCGCTTCGCGTATAGCCCTGGACCACGGGAAAATGAAAAACCTTCCCGCTAATCTCAGCGTTTTCAAATCCAATCTTCAAAAACCGGCGCAGTACGTTCATACAATGATAAGAATGTTGGAAACTCAGTTCCGCCTGGCTTAGGGTCCCCAGGATCCCCGAATGGGCTAGGGCAATCCGCGCCTCGTTTTCCGGCTGGGCATGGACCTGTTCCGCCACTTGTACCTTTTTCCCTTTGCAAAGCTCGTAAATATGGTGCAGCTCTTCAAAAGACCGTGCCGCGGGGGTTTCCATCAGGATAGGGCATCCCAGGCCGACCAGCCGGTCCATAGGTTCCTGGGGAGGTTTATCCGCAGGCCTTTTGGTAGTAACCACGAGGAAATCCGGTTTTTCGTGTTCCAGCAGATCTTCCGCGCTCCGGTAAAGGGTAACGCCAAGCCGGGCCCTCTGTTCCGCCGTGTGTTCAGGAAAATTTGTTACGATGCCTGCCGCTTCAAACAGTTCGGGAACTTCAAGGGCTGCCTTGAGGAAGAACTCCGCGCGGAACCCGCCGCCGATTATCCCATACCGAATTTTCCTTTTACCGCTTTCTATCCTTTGTTTCATGCTTACCGCTCCTTGGCTTTTCAGTAGTATACAAGGATTCCATGAAAGCACAAGTTCCCTTAAATAGAGCCTGGCCGCAAAGTAACCGGCTTTGTGGACAGACACTAAATACAAGGGGCCTTCTCAATGCGGTATGTCCCGGCCATGGGTTTTCATTTGGACATGTTCCAGCCGGGTGCCGGCCGGATGCCCCATTCGGCAAAAAAGGATGGAGATATCCGTCCAAAAGGCGTTACTTTCCCCCTTATCCTGTGCTATATTATAAAAAGCCGTAACTATTCAGTCGCCCGCGGGGGATAGCGCCGGCAACTTGTTAAAGCACTAGAGGACAAGAAAAAGTTCTGAAATCGCGCTATGACTGGATAGTTACAAAAAACCTTGATTGAGCAAAGGGGGATATGTCCGTGGCGGATGCTGTATATATCAATTTTGAGGAAGGCCTCAAGCGGGTAATGAACAATACGAAGCTGTATGTCCGGCTGCTTACCAAATTCAGGACCGATACCAGGCTGGATGAGCTTTCCGCTCAGATTGGAGCCGGAGACTATGAGAAGGCTCAGGTGGCGGCTCATACTCTCAAAGGTGTAGTTGCAAATCTTTCTTTGATAGAACTTTTTGAGAAGATTCGGGATCTGGAATCGCAAATCAAAGAAAAAGCCGTTCAGCCCGGAGCGCTGGACACGGTAAAGACAGTTTTCGATGAAACGCTTAAAAAAGTGGATGAGGTTATAGCGCAATATGGCTCTTGATGCCGGAAAGGAAGTTCCCAAGGTTTTGGTGGTTGACGACGTTGATATGAACGTCATGATCCTGGGAGAAATTCTGCAAGACGAATACCAGGTTGCCACGGCGAATAACGGGAAAGAGGCCCTGGAGTACCTGCGTAAGACCGATGTTTTGCCCAAAATTGTTCTTTTGGACGTCATGATGCCCGAGATGACCGGCCGGGAGATGTTTGAAATAATGAAGACCGACGCGGCCTTTAAGCGGATTCCGGTTATCTTTATCACCGCCGAAAACGATTCGGAAAGCGAGCTTTTGGCGGCCGGGGCGGTGGACTTTATCAACAAACCCTTTCTGCCCGAGCGGGTTAAACTGCGGGTGCGGAACCAGGTAGCCTTAAAGAACTACAGCGACAATCTGGAACAGATGGTGGCGGAAAAAACCGCCGAGGCTACCGCTACCCTGGACAACGCCCTTCAGGGTTTGGCAAACGTTATTGAGCACCGGGATCTGGAGTCGGGGGAGCATGTTAAGCGGACCCAGCTTTTTGTAAAAGCCCTGATGGAATACCTTCTGGAATCCAATTCGGTTTACGCCGGTGAACTGCGGAAACTGGACCCCGATACCATCGTCAAGGCCATGGCCCTTCACGACGTAGGCAAGATCGCCATTCCCGACCGGATCCTCCTGAAACCCGGCAGGCTGGACGATGAGGAATTTGCCATCATGAAGACCCATACCATCCGGGGAAAAGAGATTATCGGTGAATTGGGGGACGTGAATTCTTCCCTTTACCTGCGGCACTGCGAGGATATCTGTTACGGGCACCATGAGCGCTTCGACGGCAAGGGCTATCCCAGGGGTCTCAAGGGTACCCATATCCCCCTTTCCGCCCGGATTGCCTCCCTGGCGGACGTTTACGACGCCCTGGTCTGCGCCCGGGTCTACAAGTCGGCCATACCCTACAGCGAGGCCATCAACATCATCAAAGAGGGCCGGGGTACTCAGTTTGATCCTGTTTTGACCGACGCGGTAGCCGCCATCCAGGACAAATTCAGGGAGATATCCCAGAATAACTAGGCGCTGTGGAAAAATTGGAAGCGGGATGGAGAACCCGGACGATACCAGGCGGCGCTTGCGGGATATTGAAATAGCCGCCGGAAAAGCCGACCTGATGGTAAAACTCTGGGCGGAAATGAGCCTGGACCTGTCCCTGGGCCGGAAGGGCGGGCCCTGGTTCCAGGGTCAGGCGGATCAGGATGTGCTGGCCTATCTCTACTTTAAAGGCAAACGGGAAGGCTTTTTTCTCGACATCGGCGCCTACGACGGGAAGACCTACAGTAACACCTACGCCCTTGAACAAATGGGGTGGAAGGGGGTCTGTCTGGAGCCGCTGCCGGATGCTTTTGCCCGGTTGCGGCAAAACCGCCGCTGCGATTGCTATAACCTGGCCATGTCCGATACATCGGGGGAAGCCGCTGATTTTATCCGCGCCGCCGGGGTGGAAACCCTGAGCGGCCTGGAATCGGAGATGGCCCCGGCCCACAAGGATTGGATCATCCGGGAACAGGGGACGGTTGAACGCATCAAGGTAAAGACCATTACCTTTGGCGATCTGATGGGCCGGTATCCGGGAATCAGCCGCGTTGATTTTTTCTCGCTGGATGTTGAGGGCGCCGAGATGAGCATCCTTGAATCCATAGATTTCAGCGCCTACCGTTTCGGCCTTATCACCGTCGAAAATTCAGGCGAAACCCCCGGTGAGGACGAAAGGCTTAAGGGTTTTATGCGGGAAAAAGGCTACGGGGTGCTGTTGGATGTAGGGCTGGATCTGATATTCGCCCCGGCCTGCCGGATAGACAGGGGGGAGGAATTCCCCGGCGCCCCGGTTCATGTCGTGTAAGCCCCCGGTCTCCGGCGCCGTCCCTGCCGCCTATTCCTGCTCCGTCAGGATCCGGTAACGCAGGTAGAGTCCTTCCAGGGTATGGCAAGGCCCGGCGGCGGATGTCTTCACCCGGAAGCGGGCCGCTTCCCTCCGCTCCACAAAAAAATCGTAAACCGCCCGCAGCTCTCCGGGGTTCACGAAAGCATAAGCCGGTTTGCTTCCCAGATAGGAACGGATATCGTTGTAATCCACCGCCAATATTCCAAAATGGACCAGCCGGGAACGGACCTGTTGTATCTCTTCGTATGAAAGCCCGAAGAGGAATTCCTCCAGGGCCTCCTGGGTTTCGTCATTGGTAGATTCTTCCATCAGAAAATCCCCCCAGTCATCCCCCATTTCCATGGTTATCCGCAGGAGTTCGCTGTTGCCGTCCATGGTGCCGAAAGTAGGGGGCGCGGCTTCCCGGGCCGCCCAGAGGCTTTCCAGGGCCGGCAGGTGATGGGCCACCCGCAGATCCGAGCCCGTATCCCAAAGGTTCACCAGATCGTTGGCTATTTCCAGCTTGATCTCCCGGGAAAAGGCAGGTTCCTCCAGGCAGGACAGGTACACCTCCTCCACCATCAGGGTGCTGATAAGGGAAAAAATAACGCGCTTTACGGAGGATTGGAAATCGTTCCTCTCCCCGATCAGCATGGCAAGCAGGGAAAAAGCGTGGTATTTCGCGACCAGGTAGCTCCGGGCCGCCACCACCTTGGTAGGGATATGGAGCATGTGGGAAGCCGAAGAAAAAGCGCAGAGGGCTTCAATAAGCTGCCCTTCGTTCCGGGCTACACCATTGAGATACTGGGTTTCCCGCACCGAGGGATAAAGGGAAACGGCTTCCCCCAAGCCGCGAAGACAGTCAAATCGTCTCTGCGCCTGCCGGTAATCTTCGGGATTCCGTTCTTTAAGCCACGCCATAATGTCTTTGATCAAACGTTCTTCCCATTCATTCAAGACAAGCCTGGCTGCCCCACTCGCGGAAACGGAACCCGCTTTCGATGGAGGTTCCTCACTGATAAAAGACATATATACAGGCTACCCTGCCTATTCCGATAGATCAACACCTTTTCCCGGAAAAGCCGGGGCGGGGGGAAGCCGGGGCCGTTTCGTCAATCATAAAAAAGACAGGCCGCGTATACTTTTTCCGTCCCCCCGTTTTTTAGCGCCCCGGCGCAGGCTTCCAGGGTCGCCCCGGTAGTGATCACATCGTCGAAAAGAACCGCCGCGCCGGGCGCCGGGCGGGTAAGAACGAAACGATCCCGGAGGTTCCGGAGACGTTCTTCCCGGTTAAGTTTCTTTTGGCTGAGGGAGGGGAGCCGCCTCAAACAACGGTACACCGGAAGGCCCTCCCGTTTAAGGAGCCGCGCCAGGTACTCCACCTGATCCCAGCCGGTTTTCCGCAGCTTCCCCGGACGGGGCGGTATGGGAACCAAAAGGGGGGAGTTCTGGGCCCCTTGTCCAATTGCGGCCGCGTCCGAATCGGCCGCCAGGAGCTGGGCGCAGGCTTCCTTCAACCTTTCGGCCAGGAAAAACCCCAGGGCGGTGTTTCTGCCGAACTTGTACTCACCCAGGAGCTTCCGGTACTTTCCCGAATAGGGGTAAACCACGGCGGTTCTCTCGTAGAGCCGTTCCCCCTCCCCCCGGCAGGGAAGGCAGCGGCCCATCTCGGATATCAGGGGCCGGCCGCAGCGGTCGCAGTATGCTGTTCCGGCATCCCCGGCGGGAAAACTGAGCCTTGCCCGGCAGGGATCGCAGAGGCCGTAGAGGGTTTCTTCCCTTCCGGTAAGGGTCCCGCCGCAGAGGGCGCAGCCCCGGGGAAAGAAAAATTCCCGAACCGGGGCAAAAAACGATTGAATTTTCATGCCCTATATAGGGCGCCGGCGCGCGGGGCGCTTGCATAAAAAGTAAAAAAAAATAGATCTCGCCTTCTAAATAGGGTATCATTGGGGGAGGAGGTAAAATCATGAGTAACCCTGTATTAGACGCTATTTCGGAACGCAGGAGCATCAGATCCTACAGAGACGAAAAGATCAGCCGAGACCAGTTTGATATCCTTCTCAAGGCGGCGGTGGAGGCCCCCAGCGCCCGGAACGCCCAGCCTTGGCATTTTTCGATAGTGCAAAACACCGGGATTTTTAAGGAGATCAACCGGGAAGTGTCAAAGATTTTGAGCCAGGATATGGGGGATATCTTCCACGGCGCTCCCGCGGCGATTTTCCTTTCCTGCGATCCCGTGGCGCGCTGGGCCCGGCTTGACTGCGGCATCGCCGTCCAGAACATAGCCCTGGCCGCCCATTCCATCGGCCTTGGCGCGGTCATCCTGGGCCGGCCCGATCCCGCCTTTACCGGTCCCCGGAAGGACTACTTCGACAGACTCCTCAAGTTTCCCCAAGGCCATAGCTTTGCCGTGGCAATCGCCGTCGGAGTCCCGGCCGGAACCAAGGACGCCCACCCCCTGGAGCCGGATCGGATCGCCTTTATCGGGTAAAACGCAGGCGTATTGACTTGAGCCGCCGGTACCTGATACTTTGGAAAGGGCCGGATGGTCTTGGGCGCGGTATGAAGCGGCGCCTTTCACTCTCCCATGAAGGGTATTTTTTGCGCGATTTTACCGTGAAGGGGGAACCGGCTTGCCTGAAACTGCTATTTCCGATTTACCGGTCCGGTCGGGTTCACCGATCCAGCCGATTGATGAAAAATACAAGCGTCTTATCGATCTGATCTCTTCCCTGGGAAAGGCCGCGGTTGCCTTTTCCGGGGGCGTCGACAGTTCTTTCCTCTGCCACGCCGCCGTGGCGGCCTTGGGGAAGGAGGCCCTGGCGCTTACCGTTGTTTCGCCCATGCTTCCGAAAAGCGAGATCGACTGCGCCAGGGACATAGCCGGGCGGCTTGGCATTGAGCATGTCCTGGTTGAGGAACCCGAAATTGACGACCAGGTGGCCGCCAACCCGAAAGACCGCTGTTACCACTGCAAGAAACTTGAATTCCGCGGTATCCTTGAGGTGGCGGGAAAACGGGGGATCTCCGCCGTCCTGGACGGCTCCAACATGGACGATCTGGGGGACTACCGGCCCGGCCTCGCGGCCCTGGAGGAGCTTGGAATCATAAGCCCCCTCAGACAGGCGGGGCTTGGCAAAGCCGAGATCCGGGAGCTTTCCCGGCGTTTCGGCCTCCCCACCTGGGACAAACCCGCCTTCGCCTGCCTGGCCTCCCGGATACCCTACGGTGAACGGATCGACCGGGAAAAGCTCTCCCGGGTGGAAAAGGCGGAGGATTACCTGAGGGCCAGGGGTTTCAGGCAGTTCAGGGTCCGCTCCCACGGGGACATCGCCCGCATAGAGGCGGCCCGGGAGGAGCGGTCAAAATTTTTCAGCGAAGAATTGCTGGACGAGGTTTCGGCGGCCTTTAAATCCTTCGGTTTCCTCTACGCCGCTTTCGAACTGGAAGGCTACCGCATGGGCAGCCTGAACCGGGTTTTAGGGAAGCAATGAGCGGACCGGATTCTTCCGACGACCTGGGCTTCGCGTTTATCGACTCCCAGCGGCAGGAACGGACCGGCTGCCCCGAAGTGGTGTACTGCATGGGCAAGACGGTTGATCAGGCCGAGGCGATCATGACGCGGATGCGGGAAAAGGGAATCCCCGTACTGGGAACCAGGGCCCAGCCGGAGCTGGCGGATCGGATCGTCAAAAGATACCCCGAAGCCGGCTACGATACAGTTGCCCGAACCCTTAGCATCGGGGAGCTTTACCGGGCGGAAGAACGGCGGGGCCTGGTGGCGGTAGCCGCGGCGGGTACTTCGGATCTTCCGGCGGCCAGCGAGGCGGCGCGCTGCGCGGAATTTTTCGGCAGCCGGGTAAAGCTTATCTGCGACATCGGGGTAGCGGGGATACACCGCCTTTTCTCCCGCCTGCCGGAATTGAGGGAAGCCAGGGTGATAATCGCCGTGGCCGGCATGGAAGGGGCCTTGGCCGGGGTCATAGCGGGCCTCGTGGCGGCGCCGGTTATCGCCCTTCCCACCAGCGTGGGCTACGGGGCCTCCTTCGGGGGCCTTTCGGCGCTCCTGGGCATGCTCACCTCCTGCGCGCCGGGTGTCTCGGTGGTAAACATCGACAACGGTTTCGGGGCGGGCTACCAGGCCAGCCTGATAAACCGGCTGGGGCACCTTAACCGGACGCCGCCGGAGCGATGAGGCTAAAGCGGCTTGAACTTTGCCGTTCCTGGGGGGAAAATAAACCATGAACATCACTATCGCCTGTATAGGCAGCGGAAACATGGGGAACGCCTTGATGAAGGGGGCCTCAGGCATTACCGGCCCTGAGCATATCGCCTTTACCGACGCCGAGGGGGCCAGGGCCGAAGCCTCGGCAAAGGCTCTGGGCGCCCGGGCGCTTTCGTCCAACACCGAGGCGGCGGGGCAGGGGGACTATGTCTTCCTGGCCGTAAAACCCCAGGTCCTGGCCCGGGTACTCCGGGAAATCGCCCCGGTTATCCGGAAGCGCCTGGCCGAAGCCGGAACGGCGCCGGAGGGCGCGAAAGTTCCGGTGCTGGTCTCCATGGCCGCCGGCTGGAGCATTCAGAAGATACAGGCCCTCCTGGTAAAGGAGGAGGGGGAAGCCTCCGGCCCCGGGTGCCCGGTGGTCCGTATCATGCCCAATACCCCGGCTCTGGTATCCAGGGGCCTGATTGCCCTGAGCCCTTCCCCGGAAGTCCCGGCGGAGAGAACCGCTGAACTGGAGAGGATCCTCGGCTCGGCGGGTCTGGTAGACCGGGTGGAGGAACAGTACCTGGACGCGGTTACCGGCCTTTCCGGTTCCGGGCCCGCCTTTGTGTACCTGTTCATCGAAGCCCTGGCGGACGGCGGCGTCCTGGCCGGACTCCCCCGGGACAAGGCCCTGCGCTACGCCGCCCAAACCGTCCTGGGTTCCGCGGCAATGGTACAGGAAACCGGCATACACCCCGGGGAACTCAAGGACATGGTGTGCTCCCCCGGGGGAACCACCATCGCCGGCGTCGCCGCCCTGGAAAACGGCGCCTTCCGGGCCTCGGTGATCAAGGCCGTGGAAGCCGCGTGGCGGCGTTCGGCGGAGCTGGGCAAACCGTAACCCTCCGGCCTCTGTATACTTTTTACCCGCCTTCCCCCGGACCGTGTAAATTTTACTCACATGGATAGAGGGTTAAACGGAATTCAGAATGACGGATCTGCTTTACACGATCATTATATCCTGAATCCGTACAAAAATCACCAAAGATTGTAACATGCGGCCATTTATCCCCAAAATAGAATTATCACCGTCATAGTATAGGCGTAGGAAAAATTGTTTTCTTGAAATAGCGC
>JAISWN010000136.1 GCA_031271075.1 Treponema sp. | reverse complement strand
GCCCCGGTATTCCTTGAAAAAGAACGAAAAAGACACAGGATGACCAGAATCATGGAAAGCGAGGACAACACGAGATCACGGGTTATCAGTGAGATACCGCAGAGAATCAGGGCCGATACCGAAAGGACACGGTTAAGTTCGTCCTGGCCGTAACGCCCCCGCATAAAACGTTCCAATTTGTCTTTCAACATAATCCAGTACCTCGCCGATAATTATCAATTTAACGTTAACGCTATATATGGATTTTTGACTCCAATTCAGGATCATTTTCCACATATAGCGGCAAACTGAGAACCACTGATGCCCCTCCCTCTTGATTTTCATTGTCAAATGGTTTACTGTAAAGATATTAACAATTGACAGGAATGTCAAGCGAATTACCGCATGAAGGTGAAAAATGAAACAATATCTTATTGATCGGCTGATTCAGACTCTTTTTCGGTTTAAGCAGATTGAGACTTCTTTTCGGGCTTTTAGCCTGACATCAACGCGGGGAATTTCATCGCAAAATACCGCATCTGTCTCTATTGCGGAAGTTATCGTATTAAGGGGTATAAAAGACCATATTTTTGATTCCGGTGAAATAACTATTCCCGACTTGCTCTGTATCAGCCGTGCGGCGGTTTCACAACTGTTGGGCGGCATGGAGGAGAACGGTTATATCTTACGGGAAATAAATAAAGCAAACCGGAGAAAACATTCGCTTTCACTTACTGAAAAAGGCCGCGCGGCGGTTGAGGAACACGAACACAAATTCATGGAGCTGCTTACAGAGATTGTTACCCGGTTTGGGGAAAAAGACATGAAACAGCTCATAAGGCTTTCCTGCCGGTTTATCGACACAATTGAAGAAATCAAAACCGGGATTTAAGGGCCGGGCTAAACTTACGGGAAGCTCCCCGCGCAAGGGATTGGAGGGGTGCGAAGCAGCCACGGCGCATTGCGCCGGGGCCGGAGCGCGGAAGCGCGGAGCCCCGAAAAGCCCGGTTTGCGGCGTTCTACGCCGCAAATGCGCCCAAATTTCTCTCAAATCTTTTACCTGAATCCGTATAAAAATTCCAAATTTTTTTCCTAATTCCTTATAATACAAGGAATTACGTTAAATGATCCATTCACCTAATAGGTGAAACCATTTTTTGATGTAATTCGTTATAATACAAAGAATTACAGAATATTCTTATACGGATCCAGGTTTTATAATGTAAAATTACTGTTACTTTTTCCTGCGGAAGACCCGGTAGTTAATATGCGGAAAGATGTTGTGCCGTTTCTCCAGGCCGGTAAGCCATTCGGTACTCATATAGTTGCTCCCCAGGGCCTCGTAGATGGTGGTAAAATTCCTCAGCGAGTCCTCGATACAGCAGCGGGCGTAATCGGGGGATTTTTCCTGGTAGAGCATCCGGGGCCAGTCGGAGGACTGCATCAGGAGGATCTCCCTGGCGGCCTGGTTCAGGGCCCGTTCCTTAAGCCCCGTGTCGTCGGGGAAACGCTCCGCCAGTTCTATCATCCGTTCCAGGGCGCGGAAGGCGTGGCGGTACATCCAGTCGTTGGAACCGTCCAGCCACATTTCCGCGTAACCGCTGGTTCCCTGGGAGGAAAATTCCGGGGACAGGGTCTGGAAATTCGCGCTGTCCTGCTTAAAGAGGTACTCCGCCGGGGTTTTGAACCGGATATCCTCACGGCCCGCGGCCTCCCGGAACAGGGTTTCGATAAACAGGGGGCCTTCGTACCAGTCACGGCCAAAGGAACCGGCGTCGAAGACGCAAAGGCAGAGGGGCGGAACTTCCATCAACCGGGAAGCGGCGTTAAGGCGGGAAGCGCAGTTTTCCAAAAAGCCCCGGGCCGCCGCCCGGGCCTGGGCTTGGGCTTCCAGGGGATCGTAAAGGCGCCCCTTTTCCCTTGAGTGGTACTTGTAACCGGTGCCGCGCCGAAGTCCCCTGGGGCCCAGGAATGGCTCTACCAGTTCCGTCGGAAGCTCGTAGCCCGCATCGGAGTAGTTGTCCCGGTAAGCCCGCGCATCCTTTTCCGAACCGGTCCGGGCGGCCAGATCCCTGCCCGCGTGGTAGTCCCGGCCCAGCACAAAGACCCCGGCAGGGGTCTTGGCCGGGTAAAAGCTCCCCTTCAGGGCCGGGGGGCTGGCGAAGACAAGAGCGTGGGCCTCCACGATGGTATAACCAAAATTGTAGGCCCGCAGGTACTTTTCCAGTTCCGCCGACCAGCCCAGTTCAGGCAGCCAGAAACCCTGGGGATATTTACCGAAGCGGGATCGGTAGCAAAGGGCCGCCGCCTCGATCTGGGCCTGGATGGCTTCCGGGTATGCTGAGAAAAAAGGCAAAAAGGCGTGGGTAGCCGGAGAGGCGATGATCTCCACATTTCCCCTGCGCTGATAGACATCCAGAACTTTTAGAATGTTCCGGTCGTAGCGTTCGGTAAAGGCTATCCGCCGTTCCACAAATCTATCGTAGTAAAGCCGGATCAACTGCTGCCGGGCCGGGTCATCGGCGCGGTCCAGTTCGTTCCGGCCGAATTCGATCTGCCTGTCCGTATATTCCAGGTACCTTTTGCCAAGCCCCTTATCCTCCAAAAGATGGCAAAGCACCGGGGATAGCGCCAGGCCCAGGCGGAAGGGGATATGCAGCCTGTCCAGACGTTCCAGGGTTTCCAGAAGGGGCAGGTAAGTTTCCGAAATGGATTCAAAAAAATGAAACTCTTCCGGTCCGGAAAGATTTTCCAGACAGGGGCAGCCTTTCTGAACAAAAGAATGATGGGCTTCAAGAACCAATGAAATTACGGGGCCCGCTGGCATCATTCACCCGGTTGACGGGATTCCCGCCCGTACCGGAGACGGGCTTTGCGTTCAGGGTTGCGCAGAATAGGAAAATCCTCCGCGCCGGACAGAAGGGCTAATTTGCTGAAACGCCGGCCGGGCAGGCCGGCCCTTTCCTGAAGCCTGGGCATGGCAAAGAGCCGGGAAGAGGCGAGAACGTCGATCCGTTCCCCCAGAGCGGCGCATAGTTCCACCTGAAACCGGCGCCCCCTGTTTTCGGAGGGAAAGCCGATATACAGGGCCGTATCCGCCGGGTTAATCGGTACGGCAAAACCGGACAGGGTATCCGCCGCGCCGTTTTCTCCCAGGGGCGGTTCCCCCAGGGGGATTTTCCCCCGAGGATCTATCCGCAGGCGGTAACCCTCAAACCCGGCCGTCCGCTCAAAGGCCTCCCGGTCATGCTCCTTAATCTCCCAAAAGGCGAAAACCCAGAGGGGATCCCGGATCATTACCTCGATAAAGGTGATGTTGTACTGCCTGGGGAAGGGAACGGAGCCGGGGAAATCCTCCTTTCCAAAAACGCCTTCCCTGGCGCCGGCTGCCGGCGCGTTGCGTAGCGGACCTTCCGAATCCGGATCTTCCGCCGGGAAAAGGATGGGGAGGATGCCGGTTCCATAGGACAGCGCTTCAATCGCGGTTTCTGCCCCGGCTTCACCGGCCCCTCCTCCGCGAAAGCCGCGTCCGGCGGACGGCGGTTCGGCGTTTAGGGTTTCAAGAGAAGCCCCATCTTCCTTAAAGGATTCGTAAAACGAAGAAAGATCCAACAGCTCTTCAATAACAAATACCCGGTCAAGGCCGGGGGGAATATCAATGCCAAAACTATCCGCGAGCCTGACCAATTCGGCGGTGGTCATACTTTCCAGATCGGCCCGCGTCAAGTGAAGTTCATCCATTACCGGATAATCATGGGAGAAAGAAAGTCCTCTGTCAATGCGTGCGTCCCCGACAGGCCTCTTGACCAGACCTATTGATCCCGTCAATCCGGCCCCTGCCGGCGGGGCTTTCCTGAACCGCCGTTTCTTCACCCGGGAAAAAGCCCCGGAAGTAATCCGGCAGAGGATCGCTTACATCGATCCCGCCGGGGAAGCCCGCCAGGGTTTCCGGGATTACCAGCCGGGAGGCGTGGAGCAGGAGCCGCTTCAAGCCGGTAGTCTTGCGGAGTTCCCGGTTCAGGCTAAAGTCCCCGTATTTATCGTCCCCCAGAACCGGGCAGCCGATCCGGGCCAGATGGCGGCGGATCTGGTGCATCCTCCCGGTTCCCAACTCCAGCTCCAAAAGGGAGAAGATCCTTCCGGAGGCGGCCTCTCCCGGTTCGCCCTTCCCGCCGCCGGCCGTTGAGGGGACAGGCAGCTCCCGGCGGGACAAAAGCCGGTAGGATGTTTCGGACTTTTTCAGGGCCCCGCGAATCTCCAGGTTCAGGCGGATGATCCCTTGGGGGGGATGGGGAGATCCGGCGCAGAGCGCCAGATACCGCTTGATTATCCCGCGCCCCGGGCCGGCAAAGAGGGCGGAGAACCGGGCCGCGGTTTCCCGGCTTTTGGCCACCAGGATAAGGCCGGAGGTATCCTTGTCCAGCCGGTGTACCAGGTATACTTTGGGAGGCCCCGGGGAAACCGGGTTTTCAGGAGGAGGCCGGCCGGATAACTCGGCCTCCAGGAGCCGGTCCAGGGAAGCCCCTACTCCCTCCCCTCCCTGTACGGCGAGCCCCGCGGGCTTGTGAAGAACCATGCAGTCGTGGTTTTCAAACAACAGGGCGACACGTTTCATCGGCACAGGGGGATTATACCGGTGATTATACCGATATTGAAAGCACTATGATAACCGCTATTCCGCAGGGCTTGAAAACCCGGCGTTTGATTTGGCTTTTCCTCCTGATTTCCCTCTCCCGGCTCCCGGCGGCCCCCTACGTTTCCCCCTGGGGCTTCCGTATCGACCTTCCCCCCGGTTACCAGGCCCAGGGCGGCACCGGGGATAGGGGCGTATCCTTCCGCAACCCCCAGGGGGCGGTTTTTGAAATCCGGGTAAGCGGGGGAACTGACCCGCAAAAATACCTGGAAAATACCCTTTCCCGGCTGGGGAGCGGAAACGAAGTGGAATCCTTTGTGTACCACCACCGGAAGGCGGCTCTGATGGAATTTGAATTTTCCCCGGGAACCCCTTCGCCGGCACGGGGCGCCGCCTACCGGGGCTGGGGGCTCTGCCTTGACCGGGGAGACGGCCTGCTCCTGGCCCTGGCCTACGGGCCGGCCGGGACGGAGGGCCTGGATATCCTCCACCTGTCCTGCCTCGATTCAATAGCCCCCACCCGGGCGGAACAGCGTTACTGCGGGCCTGTTACCGAATTTGCCTGGCCCCGGGGCCCCCTGCGGGAGATCCCCCTTTTCAAGACCCAAATCAAAGCCCTCTTTGCCGAAGGGGACGCGGAAGCGGCCCAGGGCCTGGTGGACCGGGAATTCCAGGTGCTGCGGTACTTTGAAAAAGGCCCCCAATGGCAGGAAGCCTGGCGCCGCTTCTACCGGATGATCTACCGGGACTCCTGGGATCGTATCTTCCACGCGGCGTTTCTGCTGGAACGGCACTGGGCCGCGGAAGATCTTCCCCCGGATCTCCCCGCGGATCTCCGGCTCGCGTCCAGGGCACTCTCTTACGTCCAGGACTTTACTTACGAGCGGGACCTTATGGGGAGCGATTTTGTGAACCTGGTAAGCGCCCTTACCGAAGGCAGGGGGGACTGCGACAGCCGCGCCCTGCTCTGGGCCCTGATCCTTGCCCAGGCGAATATAGACTCAGGCATCATGGTCTCCCGGGATTACAGCCACGCCATGGGCATGGCGGACATTGAAGGCCAGGGGGCCCGTTTCCCCTTTGAGGGGAAGCAGTACCTGGTGGCGGAGACTACCACGAAAGTGGATCCGGGACTCATCGCCCAAAACATGAGCGAGATTGACAAGTGGATGGGGATTGTGTTTGAGTGAAGCGGCCCTGCCGTTTGGGATTGTCCTTTCATTGTCCCGGAGCTAAGCCGGGGAGCTACTTGCCGGACAGGAGATTGTAAATTTCCAGGGGCGCCTCCGCCTTGAGGACGGCCTCCCGCAGATCCCGGTTTTTAAGGCGGGAACTGAAAAGGGAAAGGGTTTGCAGATAATAGGCGTGCTGGTTGTAGGAGGCAGCGATCATGATGACCAGCCTGACCGGTTCGTCATCCAGGGTTTGAAAATCAATAATATCCGTATGGCTCACCCCGACGGAGGCAACCAGATCCGTTACCGACGAGAGTCTGACATGGGGAATGGCGATACCCCTGCCGATGGCGGTACTCATAAGCTCGTCCCGCTTGAGGATCTCTCCCGCCAACTCCTGCCGGTTCTTCACCTGGGGGGCCGCGGCAAGGTTATCGGCCAGGGTCAGGAGAACATCCCGCTTGGTCGAGTAGTTGAGAAACAGTATCCGGTCCGGGGAAATAATGGTATCTATCTGCACCGCCGCGGCGCGGGACTCCAGCCGGCTTGCCGACAGCCGGTCGTTCACCCACTTTTCGATTTCCAGCTTCTTGAAACGCCAGACGGTTCCGATCTTACCGGCGGGTATCTCTCCCTTCTGGGCCCAGTCGTACACCGTCCGCTCCGAAACTCTCAGGTGCCTGGCAACTTCTTCAATGGTCAGAATATCATCATCGATCATTTCAGTTATTATACATCAAATAGTATCAAATGTCAACATTTTCTACCCGGAAACGGGAATAAGGGGCGTAGGCCGCCTCCGCGGCCTCCCGGGCCGTCCGGAAAAGGGAATCCATCCTTTCCCCGCCTGTCTTGCCTTCATTATCCGCCATTGCATATCCTCCCTGCCCTTCATATAATAGCGTCTAGGAAGGATGGTGAATAAGGCAAAGAAAAAACGCAAGCTCCTTGTCTGTCTTGCGCTTTTTACCGTATATATTTTCGCCGCCGCCCGGCCGGTTCCCCAGGAAACCATTCTGGTTCCCCGCTGGTTCAGTTCCCTTGAATCGGGGTATCCGGTAGCCTTTTCCGGGGAAGTTCCCGATTCCCTTCCCGCTTCCGCGGCGGAACCGATCCCCTTCCGCCTGGAGAAACGCTTCGGCTATGTGAATCAGGACGGCCGCTTCAGTATTAACCAGGTTCTTTCGGGGGAGCTTTCCCTTTCCCGGGATTACTGGGCGGAATACGAGGCGATTCCCGAATCTATAGATGTACGGGATCCCCGGGGAGAAACGGCCCTTAAAATCGAGAAGGGCCGGGGCCACCCGCTGTTTCTGGATAACCGGATCTTCCTGGTGGGAGATGAACAGACCAGCCTTTCCGCCCTGGACGAAAGGGGGGAGATCCTCTGGACCTACGATTTTGCCGCCCCCCTCACCTGTATCGACGCTGCCGCGGGAATGGTGCTTACCGGTTCCCTGGACGGGGCGGTAGAGGTGCTGGACGCTTCCGGAAGGCGGGTCTTCCTTGACAGGCCCGCGGGTTCCCGGATCTCGGTTATCCTGGGCTGTTCCCTCTCCAGGGACGGAAACATGATGGGGATTATCTCCGGTGTGGATGATCAGCGTTTCCTGCTGCTGGAGCGTTTCGGGACAGGGGAATACCGGGTAAGTTACCACGAATTCCTGGAGGATGGTTTCCGCCGGCCTGTCCATATCTCCTTCATCGACCGGGACAACCGAATCGCCTTTGAGCGTCAGGGCGGCCTGGGTATTTACGAGTTGAATACCCGGATAAGCCGCAAGATTCCCCTGGAAGGGGAGATTGTTGCCCTGGACGGAGTGGGTAACGACGGGCTTTTCTTCATGATCAGCGCCCGCGGGGGGCTGGAGAAGCGGCTTGTGGGTATTGATCTGCCGGGAACTGTTATCATGGAAGCCCCCTTTAAAAGCAGGGGCGTCTTCCTGGAGAGGCGGGGGTCTCTCCTCTACCTGGGCGGCGGATCTACCCTGGCCTCGTTTAAGCTGGAAAAAAGGTGAGATGGAATGGGGAAAAGAATGCCGGGAGCCTGCGGGATAGGGATTCTTCTGGGCCTGTTCTTCTTCTGCCCTGAACCTTTCGCGGCAAAGGCCCTGGATTGGCCTTCTTCCGGGGGAAGCATGGTTAGTAACTTCGGTTTCAACCTGAAAGGCCTGCCTGCCGTGGGGGTTTCTTTTGAAACCGAAGAACCGGTAAGGGCCGCAGAGGCAGGGGAGATGTTTTTCTCCCGTTCCGGTGACAATACCGCCTCCCGGCTGCCCTCCCCCATGGGAAGCTGGCTTGCCCTGGATCACGGGGACGGGCTCATCAGTATCTACAGCCGTTTCGATGAAACTTCCGGGGACCGGGCAGCCGCGTCCGGAGGGCCGGATCTTTCCAGCGCGCAGGTAGACAGAAACGCTATCATCGCCCGGGCGGGGAGCAGCGGATGGTCCGCCTTCAAGGGTTTCTTCTTCGCCATCTTCGACCGCCGGGAGCGGCGCTGGGTAAATCCCGCTATGATCATCGCCCCCCTTCCCGATACCCGCCCCCCCCAGATCGTTTCGGTAACCCTGATAGCGGAAGACGGCCGGCGTATCGGTCTTTTAAGGCTCCCCCAAGCCGGGGCTCAGGCAGCCGCCCTTCCAGGGAGGATAAGCCAGGGCCGGTACCGTATTGCCGTGGAAGCCACGGACACCCGGCTTGAAGCGGGCGAGAAAGAACTGGCCCCTCACCGGATCCTCTGCCTGGTCAACGGCGTCGAGACGGGGGCACTCAATTTTGAAACATACTCCGCCAGAGACGGGGTACTGATGGTTGACCGTAACGGGCTTACCCCGGTAGAAAAAGTTTACGCCCCCTACCCTGCCTTCGAGGTGGGAAATGTGTGGTTAACCAGGGGGCAGACCACCCTGGAGGTGATCGTCCAGGATGTTGCCGGCAACGAGCGAAGCGCGACTATCCGTTTCACGGTGGAATAGTGGAATAAATGAAAGAGGCGGTCAAAACCTGGTCTACCCCGGTAGAGGAGGAGAAGCGCCGCCTTATCCCCTGCGCCCTCTGCGGAGGCCGGCGGTTCCGGCCCCGTTTTTCCTGCGAAGGCTTTTCTTATGTCCGCTGCGTCCGCTGCGGGCTTGTCCAGATGAACCCCCAGCCCGAACCGGAACAGGTGGCCGGCCGTTACCGGGAGAGTCACGGGGAGGATTACCTTTCCTACGAACTTGCCAACGAGGGGAATTTTCTCCGGCTCCAGGAACTGGCCCTGGAGGACGCGGGCTTTGGGGAGATCGAGGCGGAATTGCTGGGTTCCGGTTCCCGGCGTCCCCGGCTTATCGACATCGGCTGCGCTACCGGGGCGCTGCTGGAAAAGCTAAGAAACAGGGGCTGGGAAAGCGCCGGGCTTGAGATCTCCCCCTCGGCGGAATACGCCCGCCGGGAACGGGGCCTGGACGTGCGGGGCCTCCCTCTGGAAGATTGCCGCTTCCCCGCCGGTTCCTTCAATGTGGTTCTGGCCTCCCACCTGATCGAACACCTCAACGACCCGGCGGGTTTTGCAGCCGAAGTTTACCGGGTCCTCGCGCCGGGAGGCCGCTTCCTGGTAACCACCCCGAACATTTCAGGTTTCCAGGCCCGGCTTTTCGGAAGCCGCTGGCGCTCGGCCATATTCGATCATCTCTACCTCTTTTCGGTAAAAACCCTGTCGCGGCTCCTTCTGGAAAAAGGTTTTACCCTGGAACGGATCCTCACCTGGGGGGGCCTGGCCGCGGGAACCGCCCCCGCCCCAATCAAAGGCCTGGCCGACAAAGCGGCAAAGCGCCTGGGCTTTGGAGACGTAACGCTTATCCGGGCCAGGCGGTGATTCGGCGAAAGTAATTCTTGAGCAGGAAGGAAAAACAGGGTAACGTAAAGGAATTACTGAGCAATCCGGAGGAGGAAAGGATGGCAGATATTTCAACCCTTAAAATGAATAACCCGGTAAACCGTTACCGGGGTTCCCTGCCGAAGATCGGTATCCGGCCGGCCATTGACGGACGCCGCCGGGGGGTGCGGGAATCGCTGGAGGAACCTGCCATGAACCTGGCGAATTCCGCCGCCAGGCTGATAAGCGAAAACCTGAGACAGCCTAACGGTATGCCGGTGGAATGTGTCATTGCCGACACCTGTATCGGCGGGGTTGCCGAGGCCGCGGCCTGCCAGGACAAATTCAGCCGGGAGAACGTGCAGATCACCCTGACCGTAACCCCCTGCTGGTGTTACGGTTCGGAGACCATGGACATGGATCCGGTGACCATCAAGGCGGTCTGGGGCTTCAATGGGACCAACCGGCCCGGCGCGGT
>JAISWN010000113.1 GCA_031271075.1 Treponema sp. | reverse complement strand
CCAGGAAAAGAGGGACAGATCCATGTTGCTGTAGTGTTCCAGGAGGAGGAGGCAGGATTTTCCCGATTCGGCCTTTGCCAGAAGCTCCTCCAGATTATCCAGGCCCTCAAGCCCCGAGCCGGGGAGACAGAGGCTCTGTACCATTTTGTCCAGGAAGGGGAGGATCTCCGGAGAGCCCGGCTGGTACACGTTATGTTCCGTTACTACCGGCTCGGTTTTGGAGAGACCCAGGGCCTCCTCGATAATACCGGTGAACACGGTAGTTAACGTTTCCATTACGCTTCTCCATGGAGCTTTATCAGCTCTATCAACACCCGGCAGGCGGCGGCCATTTCCGGTATCGAGACCCATTCAAGACGGCTGTGGTAGTTGCGGCCGCCGGTAAAGATATTCGGCGTGGGTATCCCCAGTTCGGTGAGCCGGGAACCGTCGGTTCCGCCCCGAATGGGCTTGAGCCGGGGCTCAACTCCGGCGTTTTCAAAGGCCCGCTTCAGGGTTTCCATGAGTTCCGGCCGGGCCTCGATTTTTTCCCGCATGTTCAGGTACTGAAGCCGGGGTTCTACCGTCACCTTGCCGGAGGGAAACTGGGCCTCCACAGCCTTGGCAAAGGCTTCCAGCCCGGAGATGCGGCGCCGCATACCTTCCCGGTCAAAATCCCGGAGAAACACCTCAAGCTTCGCGCTTTCCAGGGTTCCCTGTATCTCCATGGGACAGTAGTAACCGTAATACCCGTCGGTAGATTCGGGGCTTTCGGATCGGGGGAGCATCGCCGCGTAGGCTGCCGCCATGCTTACCGCGTTGGCCAGGATCCCCCGGGCGGTTCCGACGTGGATTGCCCTGCCCTTGAAACTGATATCCGCCTTGTAGGCGTTAAAACACTCCGTCTCAAGCTCCCCCAGGGGGCCGCCGTCCAGGGTATAGCAGGCAGCCGACTTGATCCTGTCCAGGGGGAATTCGGGAAGGCCCTTCCCGGTCTCCTCGTCGGGGGTAAAAATTATCTCCAGGGGGCCGTGGCCGATCTCCGGGTTTTTCAGGAGGTACTCCAGGGCGGCCATGATCTCGGCGATCCCCGCCTTGTCATCCGCCCCCAGGAGGGAATTGCCGTCCGTATGGATAAGGCCCTTCCCCTTATGGGCCGCCAGATCCGGATCGGCCTTAGGGTCCAGTACCAGGCCGCCGGCAAGCTCTATCTTCTTCCCGTCGTAGTTCTCTACGTACCGGGCCTTTACATCCTTGCCGGAAACATCCTCCGCCGTGTCAATATGGGCCATAAAACCCACCGTGGGAACTTTTTCCTTCCCCTCCGTGCCGGGGAGCCGGGCGATAACGTAACAGTGATCGGTTAATTCCACGTCAGCCGCCCCCAGGCCCTTGAGTTCCTCCGTCAAGGCCTTGGCAAGTTCCCACTGACCGGGACTGGAAGGGGTTTCCTCTACCTTCCGGTTGCTGGTAGTCCAGTAACCGACATACTTCAGAAACCGGGGGACCATAAGATCCTCCAGAACCTTATCCTCAATAAGTGATACCGGGTTTGTCATAGTCAAATCATTATGAAGTGTAATTACCGTTCCGTAAAGGGAAAAACCTTTCCCAATCCATAAAGCAAAGGGTTTTATGGACAGACACCCGTTTATGGGATTTAGAGAGGTTCAGAGCCTGGCTATGTCATCAAGGGTTAAGCCTGTCCCGCCGCGCCTTCTGCCTCATCTCGTATTCCGCCCGGGCCTGCTCGAAGGCGCCCAGGCCGCGATAGCGGGCGTAGAGACTGTCGTAGATCCCGGCCCGCTCCGGATCGGGGCTGTAGATCCGTTCCACCGGGGCGGCCATGGCTTTTTGGGCCGCCGGAATGTCCGGGTAGAGGCCCGCGACCACCGCGGCGAACATGGCGGCCCCCAGGGCTACGGCCTGATCGCTTTTAAGCGCCTTAATCTCCCGGTTGAGTACGTCGGAGAGGATCTGCATAACCAGGGGGGATTTCCGGGCCACCCCGCCCACCGCGTGGATCTCCTCTATGCCGATACCTTCTTCCCGGAACCGCTCCACAATGGCCCGGGCGCCAAAGGCGGTGGCCTCCACCAGCGCCCGGTACACCTTGACCGCCCCCGAGCCCAGGCTAAGCCCGGTAACGGCCCCCTTTACCCGGGCGTCCACATCGGGGGTACGCCGGCCGTTAAACCAGTCCAGGGCAATCAGCCCGCCGGCGGAGGGTTCCAGCTTCCCCGCTTCCTTCTCAATTTCGGGGATAAGTCTTTTGGCGATTTCCCCTTTCAGATCCTCTTTAGCCTGGGGGCTCAGGTTCCCGGCCCCGGCGGCGGGGAGCAGTTTTTCCAGGGGCCAGAGGAGGAGATCCCGGAACCACGCGTAAACATCGCCGAAGGCGCTTTGGCCCGCCTCGTAGCCGATCATGCCCGGTACCACGGAACCGTCTACCTGGCCGCAGATACCCCGGATAGGTTTTTCCTCCCCCTCCGGCCTGGGGCCCACGATCATTTCGCAGATGGAGGTTCCCATTACCATTACCATCCGGCCGGGCCGTACCCCGCCGCCCACCCCGCCGAAATGGGCATCGATACCCCCCACCCCCACGGGAATTCCCGCCGGAAGCCCCAGCCTGTCCGCCCATTCGGCGGAAAGCGGCCCTCCCGCCGTGTCGCCGGGCCAGGTTTCCTGCCCCAGGGTATCGTAGATCCGCCCAAGCCGGGGATCGATATCCTCAAAGAAAGAGCGGGGCGGGTAGCCCCCGAAAGTCCGATGCCAGAGCCCCTTGTGCCCCGCCGTGGCGCGGCTGCGCTTTATCCCCCGGATATCCCGAATCCCCGCGAGCAGGGCGGTCATCCACTCGCAATGCTCCAGAAAAGAGTAAGCCTCCCCGGCGACACGGCTGTCTTCATTGAAGATCCGCAGCACCCTTGCCCAGAACCATTCGGAGGAATAGATCCCCCCGGCGTATTTGGCGTAGTTGGGGTGCTTCCCCGATTGGAGAACCCGGTTGATGCGCTCCGCCTCCGCGACCGCCGTATGATCCTTCCACATGACAAACATGGCGCTGGGGTTCTCCGCGAACTCCGGTTTAAGCGCCAGCGGGCTTCCCCGGGCGTCCACCGCGCAGGAGGTGGAAGCGGTGGTGTCGATGGAGATCCCCCGGATCCCGGCCGCCACGGAGCCGCCGGCCTCTCCGGCTGCCTCCCGAATCGTATGTTCCAGGGTTTCCAGGTAATCCAGAGGATGCTGGCGGAACCGGTTTTCCCCCGGATCGGAGTAAAGACCCCCGGCCCAGCGCGGGTAGTTCATTACCGATACCGCCGCCTCTTCGCCGTCGGCGGCGTCAAGGATCAGGGCCCGGCAGGAATCGGTTCCGAAGTCCAGCCCCAATACAAAATCACCCATGGGGTCCCTCCCGGCAGGATATTTTTTTGGCAGATATTTTTTGGCAAGCCTCGATCCACGGTTTCATTCCACGGTTTCATTCCGCGGCTTAGGGCAAACCCCTGTAAACAGCCGCAACAGCGAAAGGCTGTTACGCAGCAGGCTGCCGACCCGCGAGGTACTCCCGAAAGGCGGTTATTACCGTATCAATATCCTCCCGTGATACGTCGTTGTGGGTGACGAAGCGGTATTCGCCTCCCGAGGAGCCTCCAACCCTGATACACCGCTTGAGCATGAAATCCGCAAAGGCGCCACCCTCAAAACCAGGTCTCTCTGTTTTCCAGAACACCATGTTGATCCGGATCTTCTCCCGGTCTACGCTTATGCCCGGAAGCTCCGAAAGCCTATCCCCCAGGAAGCGGGCGTTCTCGTGATCGGCGGCAAGGCGGCCGGTCATCTTTTCCAGGGCGATAATGCCGCAGGCTGCCAGCACCCCGGCCTGCCTCATGCCGCCTCCCAGGATCTTCCGGTTGTACCGGGCCTTTTCCACAAATTCCGCCGCGCCGCAGACCAGGGAGCCTACGGGGGCGCAAAGCCCCTTGGACACGCAGAACATCACCGAGTCGGCAGAGGCGGCTATACGGCCTGCCGGAATCCCCAGGGCCAGGGCGGCGTTGAAGATCCGCGCCCCGTCCAGGTGAACCCTGAGGCCCAGATCGTGAGCCGTATCCGAGGCGGCCCGCATCTCATCCAGGGGAACCACATTCCCGTCGCAGAGGGCGTTTTCCAGGCAGAGCAGGGCGGTTTTCGGGTAATGGACATTCCCGCCGGGACGGGCCAGGCGGCGGACATCCCGGGCATAGATGAA
>JAISWN010000098.1 GCA_031271075.1 Treponema sp. | reverse complement strand
GCCGCCATCAAAGAAACCCAACGAATAGTCGGAGACCTGGGTAACAAGTTCGGCGACGAGGCCGAATACACGCTGGTTCCCGGTCTGCCTGAAAAGTTCAAACAGTTCGGCTTTGATTTCGGCGCCATGAGCCGGAACCGGAAAATAAACAACGACAAGCATAACATCCACGCCGAAATAGACGCTTTTCTGGAAAACGGTACCCAGGCGATGGCGGTAGAGGTAAAGGCGAAACTCCAGAAGGCCGATGTGGATAACCATATTAAGCGGATGGAAAAGCTGCGCAGATACGCGGATCTGTACGGGGACAAGCGGGAATATTTCGGGGCAATGGCGGCGACAGTGGTGAATGAGAAGGGGAGGGAGTACGCGCTGGAGAGTGGGTTTTACGTGATAGAGCCGTCCGGGGAAGACGTAAAGGTAACCAAGCCGGGCATAGCGCCCCGGGTTTGGTAATCACCCGGGCCCTTCCCAAAATATGATGGGGCCGAATGAAAGAAATCTGGATTCCTGAGCTTATCAGCAGCCTCCTGCTCTTTCTTTTTTTGATCCGTCCCCTGGTTAAAGGGCTTTGGCCCCTGGAGGGTCTTGCCTGGTTTCCCCTGCTGGCCTTCGGGATCCTTGCCGCGGTGTTTCCCGCCTACGGCTTTCGGCCTGAATGTGTCCCCCTCCTTGCCAACCAGGGGATCTTCGCCCTGGCAAGCCTGGGCCCGCTCCTGGGGAGGGTCCGCCGGAGAGATGTCCTCCGGAAACGGGGCCTTTCCCCTGTCCTGTTTAAAAGCGCGGTTTTAGGGATACTGACGGCCTTTGCCCTGTTTTTCGCCCCCCTGGTTTTCCGGGAAAACGAGGATCCGGTAAGGCTGGCGGCGGCCCGGAACGAGGCAAAAGACCAGGATTATACCCTGTATATCTACGAGTCTCCCGGATCTTCAGCCCCAAAGAAACCTCTCCTCTTCCTGATACCCCCGGATACAGGCTCGGTTAAGGCGGTAGACCGCCTCTGCGCAGCCCTGAGAGACCGGGGTTTTTCGGTTCTCAGCTACCAGCGCCGGGGATTTTCGTCTCCGGCGAATTTCCTGGCCTGGCTGCAAAGCTTCCGCTGGGGAAGGGTTTTTAAAAAGGCCAACAGGCTGGGCCGGGACCTGGAGGAAAAACGACGGGAGGATATCGAATTTCTCCTACCCCATATCAGGCAGAACAACCTTTTCCTGGTTCCCGGGGCCGATCCGGAGTCCCTGATCCTGGCCGGCTGGGACTCGGGAGGGGCGGCCCTGACGTACCTGGCCGACGCGGCCGCCGATGTAAGTTATGCCGCCGGAAGGACGGGCAGAATCGTGGGCAATGGGGTGCGGGGTATTGTGGTGGTGGAATCCCGGTTCTGGTCGCTTTGGAAGGAGGAAGAGCGGCAGAACTTCCCGGTTCCCCCGGGGGCGGATTGGTTCCTCAAAGGCAAAACCCTTGCCCTGAACTGGCTGAGGGGGTTATTCCCCCTAAGAATAAAAGGCCTGGGAACCCTTCCCCGGCCAAGGTTCCCCATCCTGTATCTGGCTTCCGATTGGGCCTTTAGCCTGAAACCGGCTGAGGGGGATTACGCGGCGGCCTACGCCCTGCTGCGGGGATCGGCGAATCCCGCCGCCATTGCCTCCTTCAGTGGGGCCGGGCCGCTGGACTATACGGATTATCCGGTGGATTATCCCCTATACCCCTCACTGTTCCCCGGCAGGGGGCGGAAAGGCTTCCTGAGCGGGGATTTTACCGGAAAAACGGCGGATCTTATCGCCAATTTTTCCGCTTTGTTACTGCAAAACACCGGTACGCCGCTCCCCAAAGCGGCCCGCCAGGGCCGGGAAAAGGATCTGTATGTGGAAACCTGGTCTTGGAATTTACCCGATCCTGGGTATATACTGAATCCGTGATTACCCCTATGACCACCCGCGAACTTGATGCCTGGCTAAGAAGCTTGCTCGACATTGAAGGGTTCAGGGAGATAGATGTTTCCCTCAACGGTATCCAGGTGGACAACGACGGTTCGGAGATAAAAAAAATCGCCTTCGCGGTGGACGCGAACCTTGAGACCTTTAAACAGGCCGCTTCGGGCGGCTCAGGCCTGCTTTTCGTCCATCACGGCCTTTTCTGGGGTGACTCTCTGCGGGTCAAAGACAACCACCGGCGGCGGCTCAAGTTCCTGCTGGATCACAACATCGCCCTTTATGGGGTACATCTGCCGCTGGATCAGCACCCGGAACTGGGAAACAACGCGGGGCTTGCGGAACTCCTGGGCTTAAAGGATATTGAACCCTTCGGCCTGTACCATGGACGCAAAATAGGGTATAAAGGCGTTTTCCCCGATCCCATCCCCATCGAGGAAGCGGTCAAACGGATCGGCTTCCGGGGCCAGTTGCCCCTGGGGGTATTTCCCTTCGGGAAGGGGATGAACAAAACCTGCGCGGTAGTTTCCGGGGGGGCGGCCAGAGAGGCTCTCCAGGCCATGGAAGAGGGGATCGATCTCTATGTAACCGGGGAAGCTTCCCATAGCATCTACCAGGAGGCTCAGGAATGGGGGCTCAACATGATCGCCGGGGGGCATTACGCTACCGAGGTCTGGGGAGTCCGCCGGGTTATGGAACGCTGCGTAGCCGAACTCTCCCTGGAATGTGAATTTATCGACGCCCCCACGGGCCTGTGAAGGACGACAGATGCCGCGAATCGGAAAAGATAAAACCCTGCCCTTTATTTTAACGGGCCTCGTTGTCCTGGCGGATCAACTGGTAAAGAATTTTATCGTAAACCGCTGGCCCCGGGAAGGAACCCTCATCAAGGATGTATTCAACAACGGTTTTCTGTACCTTTACCATGTGCGGAACAAGGCTATCGCCTTTAGCCTGGGCCACAACCTCCCCGAATCCCTGCGGCCCATCCTGTTTGTCATTGTACCGATTATCGTCCTGGGCCTTTTGGTGTGGTACTATTTCCGCTCAGAGGAATTTAGCTCCCTCCAGCGCTGGGCGGTGGCGGGCATCCTCGGCGGGGGATTGGGGAATATCATAGACCGGATCTTCCGGCCAGACGGGGTGGTGGATTTCGTCAGCGTTAAATTTTACGGGTTCCTGGGGCTTGAACGGTGGCCCACCTTCAATATCGCCGATTCCAGCGTGGTGGTCTGCTGCATCCTGTTCCTGGTGAGTATCTTTATGGATTCCAGGAAACCCCCGGATAAAGCGGCGTCTTAAAACGGCAGAACTGTTGTTAATCTATACGGAGGACTTATGAGCAAGAAAACCAATACCCTTTTTTTTATCCTGGGGGCGACGGCGTTTAATATTCTTATCACTATTATCTGCTTTCTTATCCTGATGGTCATTTACGCCAGATTCCTGATAGACAAATTACCCCAGGAATCGGTTGCCTGGGGTTTCCCCGTTATTTTTATCGCCGCCATCGCCCTGTCTTTTGTGGTGTACCGCTTTGTGCTTAAAAAGCTTATGAAACGTGTAAACATAGAAAAGCACTTCGACCCCATTTTCGGATCCCGTTACCGCCGGCCCAAAAAACCGGAATAGGAAGTTTTTTCGAACAAGTCTAATAGCCGTCCGACATGGTCCGGTTAAGGTCCCGCTGGTAGAGTTCCTGGTAAATAAAATTGCGGGTTTTGAGCTTTTCCTTTACCGGCTGGGCAAAGGGAATAAAACGCCAGAAAATACTCCGGACTTCCTTGTCCAGTTTCTGAATCCCCTCACATTCCTTGGTCATCCATACAATATAATCCTGAACAAAGTGATCCTTAATGTTGCCCTTAAGCTTCATCTTCTGGAACCACTGGTAGTAGTTTCCCGTAAGCCCTTCTTCCATCCAGTAAAAATTGGCCTTTTCCTTGGCCACCTGCCAGCGCAGATCCGCAACCGCGGTAAGTATGGCCGCATAAAGATTCTTGGGATACATGGGAACGGCAATACGGCCCCGGCTTGTGGCCCGGTTATGGCGGTCAAAGGGCTCCCAGCAGAAACCCGTGTCCCCGTAACCGGGGATAAGAATAATATATGGCACTATACGGTTGTTACGGTTCTTATAAACCCGCACAAAACATTCGGGTTCTATACTTTCGATATGGGCCAGAATGGAAATAACATTCTCCCGAAAACCAATATCGTTGGGCCCGCAATGGAAATACTCGGAAGTAAGTACCGGGAAATGATTCCCCTGCCGCCCGATGGTCATCTTGACCATTTGCCGGATTGTATCGAATTCGGCTTCTATGGCGCCCGTGTCCACCTGGGCGCTGCCGCCTTCCTCCTCCAATTTCTGCTGAAGCGCTTCTACATCCTCCAGGGCCTGGTAATAATCCCGCAGGAATCCTGTCTGTTCCCGATCCGTCTTCAGGAGTTCCTTCAAAAAATCCTGAATTTCACTGAACGCTTTTTTCTGGTTATCACTGTATGGAGCATAGATACCGGGAAGCCCGTCCGCGGGGCTGTGTTCCAGGATAACATCGAACCGCTCCCGAAGTTCCTTTTCCAGGCTAATCCGCTCCCCGTCCTTGGCCTTGACAAGCCCCCTGTTGCCATCCAGTTTACCCTGGGCCTTATCCAAAAGCTGCTGAATACGAATTGAACCGGCCGTCCGGGGTACCTTTACCTCGTCGGTGGTAGAAGGCCGAACCAGCCCATTCCCAATGGCCTTAAGCCATTCATCCAGGTAATAAACAGGCTGGGCAAGCTCATTTTCCACCACGATTTTCGCGAAAAAATCGCGGGTACTACTTTCCAGAAAAGTCGGATGCAGGATAGCGAAGCGGAGCAGGAAACGCTTAGGCTGCGGGATCTGTCCCGCGGCCTTCTTTGCCACGTTACCCAAAAAGTCCCAAAAGGCGGTAATAAACTGCTGGCGGAAAACACCGCGATCCTTCGGGTCTTTGGTATTCAGATATTTCTGCAAAAGCTCGTGAAGCCGCGCGGCGCCATTCCCCTCGCCGGAAAGGGCGGTCTTATAATAATCCGGATCGCTAAAAATTTTATGCGGGACTTCCTCAAGTTTTTTGGTAATCCCGGGAAATACCTCGGACTCTATGGTTACGTCTTCCCCGCCTTTTTCGTCCTCTTCCCCGGCGGCGCTTTCAGCATCTAGCATCGGGGTATCCGCCGCGTCATCGGAGGGGCCCTGTGGATGTCAGTTTCACTAGTCATTTTCCTTTTCACCCTCTTTTAGAACTATTTCAATAAGCCAATTTCAAAACTGCCTCAACTAAAATATTATAAAAAAAAAATTCAATGTCAATGCAGAGGAGGAGTCGTTTCTTATTCTTCAACCTTAAACCTGGATACTTCACGGGCCAGGATGTTGATGTATTCCTTGTTTTGGGAACTTATTTGATTTACCCGTACCACGGCCGCGTTAATCTGATCAGCCGCGGCGGCCATATCATTCACCTCCCTGGTAATCTCCTGGGTTACCAGTTCCAGGTTTTTGCTTTCCTTGATAATCTGCCCGCTGCCTTCCGTCATTTCCACGGAACCCTGTTTTACATTCCGGGTAAGCTCGTTAAGCCTGGCAATGGCATCCAGGATCTGTTTGCTTCCCTGGCCCTGTTCCTCCATGGCGGCGCGGATATTGGCCTCCTGCCCCGACACGGTCTGTACCGAACTATCAATGGACTCAAACTTTTCCAATACCAGATTGGTAGATTTGATTATCTTGTCTATGGAGTCCTTTATTTTTTTAAGTACCCCGCTGATGATTTTTGATTGATCCCCTGAACTTTCCGCGAGTTTCCGGATCTCATCGGCTACTACCGCAAAACCTTTTCCGGCTTCCCCCGCGTGGGCAGCCTCAACAGCGGCGTTCATAGCCAGCAGGTTGGTCTGGCCGGCAATGGTCTGCATGACCCTATTGATCTCCAGAAGCCCCTCGGACTCCTGGGCAATTTCCTGAATATCCGCGGCCGCCGTTTGAAGGCTTGTCCGGCCTTCTTCCGATGAGGCGGTAAGATGATTCACGTTATCCGTATTTTTCACCAAGGTTTGGGTAACCGACTGGATATTGGCAAGCATTTCTTCTATAGCGCTTGAAGATTGGGACACACTATCAATCTGCATCTCCACGCTGCTACTCAGCCGGTCAATATTACAGGTTACCCGTTCCATGGTCGCGGCGGTGCCCATGACCGAAGCGTCCTGGTTAAGGGCATGATTTTTAACACCTTGAATATTACCGGTAATCTCCTGAATCGCCGTGGCGGTTTGGGTCATGTTTTCCATCAGTTCCGAACCGATATCGAAAAGCTTATGGGTTTGCTCCTTTATAATCACCACGGTATGACGTATTTTTTCCAGGGTCTGGTTAAAGTAATCCGCCATTATCCCTATCTCGTCCATTTTGCCTGTATTGATCCGGGTGGTAAGATCCCCTTCCCCTTCGGATATTTCCTTGAGGATACGGGTTACCAGGGTAAGACGGTTAAAGATTTTCCCCAAAAACAACAGGAACAACACCAGGCCGGCAAAAATAAACACGATACTCATGATGATCTGCCTGACCATATGGATTCGCAGGGTAGCAACAAGTTGCCCCGCCTCAAAATCCACGCCTAAAATCCCCACCATGTCTCCCCGGGAGTTGAAGATTGGAGTATACGTGGAAAGTACCCACCCCCATTCATCCTGATGCATAAGACTAGTATACTGGGGCTGTTTGGTTTCCCAGGTTTTTTGGAAGGCCGGGTCGTAATCGGAAGTATCTTCTTCGGATCCCAGGGGGGAAAAATATTCCGTATCCTCCGGGGTACTGCTGCCGTCAATAATGAAACGGTAGGTATCGCCCGATACGGGGGCCATGGTGTAAAGATAGATGGCGGATGTGTTGCTCTTCAGCGCCAACAGCCGCTTCTGGGTTGTCTCGTAGAAAGGATCTTTCTCGTCCAACGTATTACAGAGTCTTTCAAACTGATCCCCATCCACCAGCTTGACGGCCTGTTCAACAATAACAATCCCCTGGTGGGAAAACATGATGGAAACTGAAGCAATCGTTTCCTGGATTGTCATAACCGTAACCAGGGATAAAACCACCACCTCAAAGATAAAAAAAAACAGGATAAATTGCGCCTTAAGGGAGAGAACTTTCTTCATTTTTGCCTCTACACCCGCATTGGGATACTTTAATAATTGCAAGAGCTATAAGCACTAACTTATAAAAATTATAACTATGTCAGCCGCTAGATGCCAATAACAACAAGCCCTATAGAGCCCCGGTAACGCGGTGGATACGGAGTCTGACCCGTGGTATACTCAAGGCATGGAAAAGACGGTTCCCCGCAGGATGCCCATAGGCGTTCAGGATTTTGAAAAGCTCAGAAAATTCGACTGTGTTTATGTTGACAAAACCGAATATGTTTGGAAACTCGTAAACCAACCCGCGCCCTATTTCCTCAGCCGCCCGCGCCGTTTCGGCAAGAGCCTCCTGCTCACCACGCTAAAAGCCTACTTTCAGGGCAAAAGGGAACTGTTTGACGGGCTTGCCATAGCAAACCTTGAAACCGAATGGCAGGTATACCCCGTACTGCACCTGGATTTTAATCCCTCGGGGTACGATTCAAAAGCCGCCTTAAACTATTTTATTGCCGATTGTCTCAAAAAAATGGAAAAAGACCACGGGCTGCCCGGTCCGGACGATTCCCCGGAGTATCCGGCAGCGATTCGTTTCAGGCATCTCATTGAAAATATCCACGCAAAAACCGGCAAACAAGTTGTCGTCCTGATAGACGAATACGACAAGCCCCTGCTGGAAAGCATGGCCGATGAAAAACTGAACGCGGAACTGCGGGCCGCCTTAAAACCCTTTTACGGCGTGTTAAAAAGCTCCGACGCCTGTCTTCGTTTTGTTATGCTAACCGGCGTTACACGCTTTTCCAAGGTGAGCATCTTCAGCGACCTGAACCAGTTGAAAGAGATTGGGATGGACGAAAACTACGCCGCCGTCTGCGGTATAACTGAAGGGGAATTGCTGGAAAACTTTAAGCCGGAACTGGAAGCGCTGGCCCAAAAAAACGGGGAAAGTTTTGAGGAAACCCTTGCGGCGGTCAGACGGAACTTTAACGGTTACCATTTCTGTGAAAACAGCGAAAGCGTGTACAACCCCTTCAGCGTGTTGAATACTTTTGATAGCAAAAAAATCCAATACTACTGGTTTGCCACGGGAACGCCTACCTTTTTATTCAAAGAACTGGAA
>JAISWN010000031.1 GCA_031271075.1 Treponema sp. | reverse complement strand
CAGAGACGGCGGAGGCGGAACTCCTCGACCTCATTGCCCGGCTTAACGCCGATCCCCTGGTTCACGGCATCCTGGTGCAGCTTCCCCTGCCCGCCCGCATCGACTCGGGCCGGGTGATCGCCGCCATGGATCCCGCCAAGGATGTGGACGGTTTCCACCCGGTTTCGGTGGGGAACCTGGTGCTTGGCCGGCCCGGTTTCCTCCCCTGTACCCCCCAGGGGGTGCTGGTTCTGCTGCGGGATCTGGGGATCCCCCTTTCGGGGGCCCACGCGGTAGTGCTGGGGAGATCCGGCATAGTGGGGAAGCCCCTGGCGAATCTCCTCTCCCGGCGGGACGTGAACGCCACGGTGACCCTCTGCCATACGGGCACGAAGGATCTTGCCGGCCTTACCCGGCAGGCGGACATTCTGATCGCCGCGGCGGGAAGGCCGGGCATCGTGACCGCGGGTATGGTAAAGGAAGGGGTGACGGTAATCGACGTGGGGATGAACCGGGTGGCCGATCCCTCGGCGAAGAAGGGTTACCGGCTCCGGGGGGATGTGGATTTTGAGCCGGTGGCGGAAAAGGCCGCCTATATCACCCCGGTACCCGGCGGGGTAGGGCCCATGACTATCGCCATGCTGCTGGAGAATGTCGTTTTAGCGGCGGAGGCGTCCCATGGATGAGGAAAACAGGCGGAAATTTTTCCCTCCCGCAAGAAAATTGGAGAAACTGGGAGTCGCCGCCATAGCCGATATAGCCGGCGGGGTTTTTCTTTTCGTCCTGGGTATACTGGGGGCCCGGTTCCCCCTGCTTGGGATCATCCTGGGGGGACTCAGCGTTATTGCCGGCATCGCGGCGATCCGCTCGAGGGATCCGGCGGACAGGAAGGCCGGGGCCATCCTCGCCGCCGGCGGGGGCCTGGCGATTCTTTCCCGGGTCGGGGCGGTCTTTTTCCAGCCCCTGGCGGGGACGCTGCTCAGCATCGGCGCCTTCGGCCTCTTTGCCATGGGAATCTGGAAGGGGATCAGATTCCTCATGGGCCTCAGACGCCGGGGATAGTTTTGGCTTACCCTTGTTTTTATGACCTATTTTTTTGAAACCTACGGCTGCCAGATGAATTCGGCCGAATCGGCGGCCCTGGATCTGGTTTGCCGGGAACGGGGCTGGACGGCGGTTTCCAGCGGAGAAGAGGCGGACCTGGTGCTGCTCAACACCTGTTCGGTCCGGGCCACCGCGGAAACCCGGGTTCTGGGAAGGTTGGCCCTCTACGAAAGCCTCAAGAAGAAAAGATCGAGGCCCTTTACCCTGGTGGTGGCGGGCTGCATGGCCGAACGGCTGGGGGAGGGGCTTAAGGAAAAGGTCCCCGCCGTGGATTACGTGATGGGAACCGCCGCCCGTTCCCTCTTTCCCCGGATACTTGAGGCGGCGGAGCAAGGGATGGTTTCCCGGGACGCCGGTCTTTTGGATCCTGAGGAGAAGCCGGTCTTTGCCTTCTCCCCCCTTCACCTTGCGGCAGCCGGGGGGCAGCGGCCCTACCGGAGTTTTGTTCCCATCATGCACGGCTGTAACAACTTCTGTTCCTACTGCATCGTTCCCTACGTCCGGGGCCGGGAACGTTCCCGGGATCCCGCCTCAATACTGGAGGAGATCCGCCTGCTGGAGGAACGGGGGGTACGGGAGATCACCCTTTTGGGGCAGAACGTAAACACTTACCGCTGGGAAGGGCCGGTTCCTGAACCTGCCGCCGGGACGCCCCGGGCAGGTGTTTCTCCGCCGGTAATGCCGGGGATCCTCGATTTCCCCGGATTGCTGCGGCTCCTGGCGGCGGCCCTGGAGGGAAGCCCCATCCGCTGGGTCCGTTTTCTCTCCGCCAACCCTAAAGATTTCTCCCCCGAAACCATCTCGGTAATGGCGGAAAACCCGGTTTTCTGCCGCCACCTCCATCTCTGCGTCCAGCACGGTTCCGACCGGATCCTTGAGGCCATGAACCGCCGCTATACCCGGGAACAGTACCTGGGCCTGGTGGACAGGATCCGCACCGCCCTGCCGGGGATAAGCCTTTCCACGGATATTCTGGTTGGTTTTCCCGGGGAAAGGGAGGAGGATCTGGAGGATACCCTCTCCCTGATGGAAGAGGTCAAATTCCTCTACGCCTACATGTACCACTACAATCCCCGAGAGGGTACCAGGGCCTACGCCTTCCCCGGCCGGATCCCCGAGCCCCTTAAACGGGAGCGGCTTGGCCGGGTTATCGCCCTGCAAAAGAAACATACCGCCGAACTGCTCAAAAGCCGCCTGGGCTCCCGGGAAAGGGTGCTGGTAGAGGGAATTTCCCGGAAAAATGCCGATGAATTAATAACCAGAACCGAAAGAGATGAAATGGCGGTAGTTCCCGGCCCGGCCTCCCTGATTGGTTCCTTTGCCGAACTCAGCCTTTCGGCTCTGCGGGGAAATACCTTTCGCGCAAAAAGTCTTGTCCTTCCGGGGCAAGGTTCGCATACAGGAGTTACTTTATGCCTTGGCGTTTAATCGGGTTTATCGTTCTTTTCGCGGTTTTCCTTGTCTTTATCGGTTTTAACCTGGAGAACCGCTGCGATATTTCCTTTGGGTTCTGCAAGCTTTCCCAGGTTCCGGTGTATCTAACCGCTTTTTCCGCCTTTGTTCTGGGGATGCTCTGGGCGGTGCCCTATATCGTTTCCCTCCGTTTCAAACGGAAATCCGGCCGGAACGCGGCAAAGGATAAAAAGAAGCAGGGCCCGCAAAAGGCTCAGGCAACGGAAGCCGAAGAATTGCTGCCCGGACCCGGCGGGCCTTATGGGATCGATTAGCAGCCTGTTGCACCTGTAGGTTTTTGCGCCACTTTGTCTTGCAGAAACCACGATTTATGGGCTGCTTTCGCAGTTTGCAAGGTAAAATCGCCTCATAGGCGGCGTCTAAGCGGCGATTTTTTGAGGTTTTATGCGCGAAGCGCGACAAACTGCTGGGAACCGCCTGGCGGGAACTTATTTGGTTTTTCTGTCCTTCCTCTTTTTTGCCGGCCCCCTTTACGGGCAGAGCGGCGGGCCCCAGGGTCTTTCCCTCTCCGCCGAGATGCGGAACCTGGAGAGGCTCGCGGGAGGAACGGATCTTTCCCCTGCCCGGAAAAAGGAAACCCTTTCAAGTATGGCCCGGCTCAAGGAGCTTTCCGGGGACATTGAAGGGGCCGCCAAATCCTGGTCCGATGCGGCCGCCGCGGATCAGGAGGGGCAGGACGAGCCTCTGCTCCGGGGCGCCGCCTGTTATGCCGCCATGGGGGAATGGGAAAAGGCCCTGGCCCTGGCGCGGACGGTACTTTTAAACAGCCAAAACCGGCAATCCCTCCTCCGCGCCCGTCTTCTGGAGGCCCAGATCGAGGCGTTTTTCTCCGAGGTAAATTCGGGCTCCCTGGCCGGGGCGGAGTCCGGCGCCTCTCTCAGGGCCCTCCTTGAGGAGGAGGATTTTGCGGCTTACAGGCCGTCGGTTTACTACACCCTCTGGAAACTGTCCGGGGCCGGGGACTGGAAGGATCGGCTGATTGGGGAGTACCCCCGGAGCCCCGAAGGCCGTATCGCCGCCGCAGGTGAAAGCGGGAAACCGGCGATAAGCGCCGCCCCGGCGCCCCTCTGGCTCCTCTTTCCCGGCCGAGGCGGGATCCCTCCCCCGGGAACAGCCGCCGCAACGCCGGCCCCGGCAGTCGTGGAACCGGCAAAGGCGGCCCCGGCCGGGGCAGCCCCGGCGGCAAGTGCGGCGGCGGCAAATGGGGAGGCAAGGGCAAACGCCGGAGAACCCGCCGCCGGGGCGGTGTTGCAGGCCGGCCTTTTCAGCAGGGAAGCCAACGCCCTTGAACTGGCGGAACGGCTGCGGCAGGCGGGCTTCAAGCCCCAAATCGGCCGGCGCACCGTAAACGGCAGGGAGTACTACGCGGTGAACCTTTCCCCCGGCGGGG
>JAISWN010000302.1 GCA_031271075.1 Treponema sp. | reverse complement strand
GAAATTACCGATACCGGCGAAAAGCTGGGGATTATCGGACGCTGCAAGGTATGCCGGCTGGGCATGGTGGATGGGGATGAACCCTACATCGTGCCCTTGAATTTCGGCTACGAATACGCGGAGGGAACCCTCTCCCTGTACTTTCACAGCGCCCGGGAAGGCCGCAAGATAGCTATACTCCGCAAAAACAGGCGGGTCTGTTTCGAGATGGACGGGGAATACCGGCTCATTGAGGGAGATACGGCCTGCGAGTACGGTTTTGCCTACGAAAGCGTGACCGGCCTTGGGCTGGTGGAGTTTATCGAAGACCGGGAGGAAAAAGTCCGGGCCCTCAATTTACTGATGAGACACCAGACCGGGGAGGATCGGGACTTTAGCTATCAGGAGGCCCAGCTTGACCGGGTCGCGGTGTACCGGCTGCGGGTGGAGAATTTTACCGGGAAACGCCGCGCCGCGCCGGCGCGGAAGTCTTAAAGCTCACTCAAGGGCCTTCATCCTGATTCGCTTTCAACGGTTTGCAGGTTTCTCAGCTTTTTTCCGTGTCCGTGCATACCGCCGCAACGATAGACGAAAGGGGCCAAAGTGAAGTAAATTTTTTTAATGTCTACAGCGGAAAATTGGGATCTTATCATCATCGGGGCGGGGCCGGCTGGGCTTACCGCCGCCCAGTACGGGGCCCGGGCGAACCTGCGAACCCTGGTTCTGGAGCAGCTTGCGCCGGGCGGGCAGGCGCTGCTTATTGAGGCGCTGGAAAATTACCCCGGCAATGTCGGGCTTACCGATCCGGGGGGAACGCGGATTGCGGAACCCCGGACGGGCTTTGAGTTTGCCCAGGACCTCCAGCGGCAGGCGGAGGCTTTCGGCGCGCGGATTCTTACCGAACAGGTTACGGGCCTGCGAAAAGAGGGGGACCGTTTTGTCCTGACCCTGGGGAACGGCGAAACCAGGGCCGCCGGGGCGGTGATACTCGCCACCGGGGCGGAACACCGGCTGCTGGGTATTCCCGGGGAAAAGGAATTTACCGGACGGGGGGTTTCCTACTGCGCCACCTGCGACGGGCCTTTCTTCCGGAACAAGCGGATCTTTGTGGCCGGAGGCGGGGACTCGGCCTGCGACGAAGCCCAGTATCTGTCCCGCCTCTCTTCCCAGGTGGTTCTGGTGCACCGGCGGGATCGTTTACGGGCCCAGAAAGCCCTGGCGGAACGAACCCTGAAGAATCCCCGCATTGAAGTTCGTTTCAACACGGTAATCCGGGAGATCCGGGGGGAGGGAAAGGTGTCGTCCCTGGTACTGGAACGGAGCGACAATGCCGGAAAGGGAACCGGGGAGACCTGGGAGGAAGGGGCGGACGCGGTGTTTGTATTCGTGGGGGCGGCGCCCCGGAGTTCCCTGGCATTTAAGGCCGAAAAAGACGAAAACGGGTATATCCTTACCAGCCAGGGAATGGAAAGCTCCGTGCCGGGGCTCTTTGCCGCCGGGGATGTGCGCTCGAGCCCCTTCCGCCAAGTAGTGGTGGCCGCCGGAGAGGGGGCTGTGGCGGCCCACTGCGCCGCCGGGTATCTGGACGCCCTGGCAGGATCATGAGCGGCAAATTCCTTTCTCCCGCATGTCCGGCGTTTTTTCTGTTTTTCCTCCTGGCCGGACAGTTCCTCTTTCCCCTCAACTTCGAGGATCCGGGCAGCCCGGAGGAGCTTGCGGCGGCCATTGTCAATGCCATGAGCGACGAGGAAGCCCTGGCCCAGACCTTTATGCTGGGCTGGGTGGGGGCGGAACCTTCCCCCCTGATCATGGACTGGATCCGGGATCGGCGTATCGGGGGGGTGAAGATCTTCGGGTGGAATACCGGGGACACCCGGAATCTTGCCCGGACCGTGGGGATCCTCCAGCGGACAAGCCTTGAGGGGAAGTACCATATCCCCCTTCTGGTGGCAACCGATCAGGAGGGAGGCTGGATCCGCCATGTAAAAGGGGACACCAGCGAGACCCCGGGGAACATGGCTATCGGCGCTTCCGGTTATCCCCGGGACGCCTACCTGGCGGGGTACTACATCGGCAGGGAACTGGCCGTCCTGGGGATCAACATGAACTTTGCCCCCACGGTGGACCTCTTCACCAACCGGGAATCCTCCCTTATCGGTACCAGGGCTTTCGGGAGCGATCCGGCCCGGACAGGGATACTGGGAACGGCCTTTATGAAAGGCCAGATGGCGGCGGGAGTTGTGCCTACCGCCAAACACTACCCCGGACACGGGGATACGGATCTGGACTCCCACGGGGTACTGCCTCAGATCGGTGTTTCCTTCGACGTTCTCTGGGAACGGGAGATGGTCCCCTACCGTATGCTGGCAAAGGAGGGGCTTCCCGCGGTGATGAGCGGCCACCTGGCCTTTCCCAACACCCAGGCCGCCGATACTCCGGCATCCCTCTCGTCCTGGTTCCTGAAAGACATACTGCGGGATCGGATAGCTTACCGGGGGGTAGTCATTACCGACGATCTGATGATGAACGGGGCCACTATGTCCGCCGGAAGCCTCTCCAAGGCGGCGAAGCAGGCCCTCCTGGCGGGCAACGACATTGTGATGCTTTCCAAAACCCCGAGCCTTTGGGACCCGATATGGACGGCCCTGGTCACCGCGATGGGGGAGGAGGAGGAATTCCGGAACCGGGTACGGGACGCGGCCCGGCGGGTGCTGGAGCTTAAGTTTAGCCACCTGCGGGGAGAGGGTCACGTGCCTTACATACCGGATCCCTCAAAACTTGAGACGGAACTGCCCAGCCCCGAGGGGGGCGCTTTCTTTCTCGACCTTGCCGCCCGCAGCGTTACGGTGATCCGGGGCGGCGGCTCGGCCATCCCCCTCACGCGGGAAGACGCGGGGCGGGTACTGCTGGCGGGCCAGTACGAAGATTTTTTCCGGGCCGGAAAGGCCGCCTACCCGGACGCGCAGAATTACTGGTACTCCCTTGAAAGGGGGCTGAATGATTTCGCCTATTTTGTCAGAAGATCCGACACGGTGATCTTCTGCATTTCCGATTCCGAGGGCCTCAAAATCATTGAAAGCATAAAGAATTTGAACAAACGGGTGATAGTTTTTTCCGTCCTGAACCCGGCGTATCTGGAGGAGCTTCCCTGGACGGACGGGGCCCTGGCGGTGTACAGCTACGCCCCCGAGTCCTTTGTGGCGGGCTTTTCCGCGCTCCTGGGGCGAATCCAGGCGGGAGGAAGCCTCCCCTATGAGTAAGCCCCGGGAGGCCGATCCGCGGCGCTGGCGGAGTGTGGGTCCGGGACAGGCCGGCCCCGCGGAAGCCCTGCTGCGGGAACGGGAAGCCCTCTGCGTGGCCGCCTGCGGCCGTTTCCTGCGGCGTTCCTTCCTCCGGGACAGAATGTGGGCTTGGGGGGTAAAGAAGGGGAAACCCGGCGCCCTGTTATTCTACATGAAGCACACCTTTTACCCCCTCTTCGGCGGCCTCGTTCCGGTTCCCCCCTTTATGGAACCCCTTCTCAGGAAAATCCCCCTCCACGCCGTGCAGGGCCTGGAGGAAGACGCCCTGATCCTGGAAGATATCATCGCCCGTTCGGGACCCGTGCCGGCGTACAGCGTCGACTACGATCTCATGTCCCTGGATCAGGCGCCCACGCCGGATTCCCTGCGGGCCGGGCCCAGGGGGCTTTTCTTCCGGCGGCCTAATATCCGGGATCTGGAAGCCCTGCTCCCCCTGCAGGAGGCTTACGAGCGGGAGGAAGTGCTGCCCGAAGGGGCTGCCCTTAACCCCCAGGTCTGCCGGCTTAATCTGAGGCGGATCCTCGCGGAGCAGCGCATCATCAGCGCCGAACTGGACGGCTGGACGGTGGCGAAGGTAAACACCAGCGCCGCTTCCTTTACCCGCTACCAGATCGGCGGCGTTTACGTCCACCCCGCTTACCGGGGCCGGGGGATAGCCCGGCGGCTCTGCGCCGAACTGGCCCGGGAACTCCTGGCCGAGGGGAAGGGGCTTACCCTTTTCGTCAAAAAACGGAACCCCGC
>JAISWN010000243.1 GCA_031271075.1 Treponema sp. | reverse complement strand
AAAACGGAGTATGTCCAGATGGGCCGGTACCATTCGGACGGCCTCATCGTTGCTACCCCCACCGGTTCCACCGCCTATTCGGTCGCCTCGGGGGGGCCTATTCTGGAGCCGGAAATGGATGCCATCATCATCAATCCTATCTGCCCCTTTACCCTTTCCAACCGGCCGATTGTGCTGCCCTCCCGGGAAACCGTGATCGTGGAGGTGGAGGAAGAGCAGCGCAGCGGGGTACTCCTTACGGTGGACGGGCAGGTGACGGAGCCTTTGGAACCGGGGGATCGGATTTATTTAAGGCAGGCGCCTTTTAAAGCCCTGCTTGTCGCTTCCGGCAGGCTTGCCTTCTACAATGCCCTGCGTACCAAGCTTGCCTGGTCAGGGGCCGCCGGGGAGAGGGGGGGACATGCTTGAGGAGCTTTCCATCCGGAATTACGCCCTGATAGAAAACATCTCCCTGTCCTTCGAGAAGGGTTTTAACGTGCTTACCGGGGAAACCGGGGCGGGAAAATCGATCATCGTGGGATCCATCAGTTTCCTTATGGGGGCGAAAGCCGATCCCCAGGCGATCCGTACCGGAACCGAGGAGGCGGGCGTTACCGCGCTGATCCTGCTGGATCGGCGGAACCGGGACGCCCTGGAATGGCTTAAAGCCAGGGACATTGAGAACGAAGACAACCGGATCATTGTCCGGCGGAGCATCAAGACATCCGGGCGGACTTCGATTTTTATTCAGAACGTGCCGGTAAGCCGCACGGATCTTGAAGAGTTCATGGGCTTCCTCTTCGATCTCCACGGCCAGCACAACCACGAGTCCCTGCTCCGCAAGGAGAGCCACCGCCGCTATCTTGATCAGTTCGCGGGGCTTGAAGATCAGGCCCTGGCCTACAACAGGCTGTTCCTCGAACTTGCCGGAAAGCGGAAAACCCTGGAGGCTTCCCTCAGCTCCGAACGGGATCGGGAGTCCAGGCTTGAGATTCTGAACTACGGGGTGGAGGAAATTGAGAAGGCGGCGCCTAGGCCCGGGGAAAGCCGGGAACTGGAGGGGGAGGCGCGGCGGCTGGGGGAATTTGAAAAGCTAACCGGCCATAGCGAGACCGTCGCCGCCTGTTTTTTTGACGAGGATGTTTCCCTGCTCAGCCTTGTCAGACGGCTGAGGGTTTCCCTTGACGCGGCGGCGGCTATCGATCCTTCCCTGGAGGCTCTGCGGAAACGTTTTGAGGATCTTTACTACGAGGCGGAGGATCTTTCCGGCGAATTCCGCTCCTACCGGGACAAGCTGACCTACGATCCGGCGCGCCTTGAGGAAGTGGAAGAACGGCTTGCCCTGCTTTTCAGGCTGAAAAAGAAGTACGCCACCGGCGCGGACAGCGGCACGGACAGCGAAGAGGCCGTTCTTGCCTACCGCCTCCGGGCGGAAGCGGAGATTGAGGCCCTTTCCGGGGCGGGGGAAAACCGGGAAAAGCTGAAGGCGGAGATTGACGCCCTGGAAAAGGAAATAGCCTCCCGGGCCGGCTCCCTCCGGGCAGGGCGGACCAGGGCCGCGGTGAAACTGGGGGAACGGATCACCGGCATCCTGGGCCGGCTGGGTATGCCCAAGGCCCGGTTTTCCGTTGACGTTTTGCCTAAAGGGAGAACCCAAAACGCCGCCGAGCCCGGCCTTCCGGAGACGGAGCAGGGCGGCCGCGGCCCGCTGGTTTGCGGTCCCTGGGGCGCGGAAGAAGTGGAATTCCTTATCTCCGCCAATACCGGGGAGCCCCTGAAGGATCTTTCCCGAATCGCCAGCGGCGGGGAACTTTCCCGGGTTATGCTGGCCGTCAAGACGGCCCTGCTCGGCGAGGAGGGTGGGAACGGGGGCGCCGGGGATGATTACTCCGCGGAAACCCTGGTGTTCGACGAGATCGATACGGGGATAGGGGGAGAAGTGGCCCTTTCCGTGGGGGAGTACCTGGGAAAGATAGGGGAAATCAAACAAATATTCTGTGTTACCCATCTTGCCAGTATCGCCGTCAGGGCGGACAATCATTTCAAGGTTGAGAAGAACATAGTTCCCGGCAGCGGCGGCGATAGAACTTTGACGACCGTCGGCACGCTTAACCGGGAGGAGAGAAGGCGGGAAATTGCCCGGATGCTCGCGGGGGACGCGGGAAAGGCCGCGCTTGCCCACGCGGATGACTTGCTGGAAAAATATGGCAGATAAGCAGACGCCCAAAACGAATGCCGCGAAAAGAGAGCAGTACCTTAAAAAGATACAGCCCTACAACAGCTCGATTGACAGGCTGCTGAAAAAAGAAGCGGAAATTCTTGAGGCGGTAAAAGAGAATCCGGAAAAACACGCCTTAAAGCGTGTCACCCTGGCCGAAGTGATGTTAAACCTTGCGTCGAATTACCTGGTAGTAAACGGGGTGTCTCAGTCGATCCTGAAAATAAGAAACAACGATGCCCTTAACGACGCAAGAAAGGCGGTCTACAAGAGTGTCATATACCTTGAGGATACGGTAAGTAACTTTGTTGACGCGGCCTTTAGTGAATACGAAGAAAAACTTGCCGGCATAGAAACTCTGGACGCGGGGCGGCGCTACAGGCTGGCCTGTAAAATGGGCCTGACTATCCAGCTTCTTGAGAGCGCCTGGGGAAGCCGCACCAGATGGAAATGGTCTTTCGTGGAACTGGAAGGCCGTTACGCCGCGGTAACAAAGAACCTTTTGGATCTTAAGAAAGCGGCGGCTCAGGATCCCTATTCTCCCGATTACCGGCCTTTAACGTACCACTTTAGGCTGAGTAAAAAGCTGCTTACGCAGGCCGCGGATCGCTACCGGGAAAGGTATGAACTGGTATCCCACAGCCTGGACGATTTTGAAACCGGTATCCTGTTCCTCTCCGCCTTGCGGCGTTTTCTTGCCCAGATGGGCGAACGGGATGAACTGGAAACGGTGCGGAAGAAATACAATGTCTGGACCGCCAAGCTGGAAGCGGATATAAAAAACCGGATGGATTTTGCCATACCGAAAGATGTATAACTTTACAAAGGGATCTTTTACCCATGCCGCGCATCCTTCGGACCGGGCGGCGGCGTAACGCGAGTAATTGACAAAACCACCACCTTTGCCTTAGAATAAACCCATATTCATGAGAGACTAGCTCATCTGGATAGAGCGTCAGCCTCCGGAGCTGAAGGTGGTGGGTTCGAGTCCCGCGTCTCTCAATTATGTTGCATACTGCCGTTACAGGCGGGACTCGAAGGGTTCGGCCCGCCGACCAACGGGAGGAAAAGGCGCCATGGATGGCGCCGTCAGGGCCGAACCCCGGCCTGGAGGCGTCGGGCAGGAGGCCCGATGCCGGAAGGGAGTCCCGCGTCTCTCATAAGATCACATACAGCCGATTATGTCGCGCTACCACCAAGAACAGCACTAAGCCATAAAAGCGGGCCTCGAAGCTTTTTTGCGGCCTGGAAGAGGCGAAAGCCTCTGCAGGGTAAACCCGCAGGGATGCGGGTTTAGCAAAAAAGCCGGCCTGGAGGCGTCGGGCAGGAAGCCCGATGCCGGAGGGGAGTCCCGCGTCTCTCAATCGTAATTCCTTATAATATAAGGAATTAGCGGATTATTGACCTTCCGAATCAAGGCACTTATATCTTAGTGTAGCACTCACTGTAGCACTAAAGGAGGAGTGTCTTAAATGCAAGATATAACCCGCAATTCATATAGCCTCTATAAGCGCGAGACTGGTTCCCGTACCATCTGGTATGTTCGTTTCTGGGACGAAGATATCCAAACCTATACCAGCGGCCGTTCCACCGGCCAGACTAGCAAGGCCGCCGCCCAGCGCCAGGCGCAAAAATGGCTTGCCGAGGGGTTGCCGGAGGCACAAAAGAAAGACCTTGTCCTGCCCACGCTGAACTTGCCGAATTTAGGACAGTCTTATAAGGTGTAAACATAAAGCCCCTGGAGGGAAAAGATGGGCAAAAGGAAAAGGTTTACACCGAAAGAAGAGGTAAAAG
>JAISWN010000231.1 GCA_031271075.1 Treponema sp. | reverse complement strand
CGGGTAAAGCTTGAGTACATCGATCTGATCCGGAACCCCGATTTCAGCGCCCGTTTCCCGGAAGAGAAATTTACGGTAAACGATATCCTGGTTACCTCCGGGGGGAATGTCCGGAAACTGACTTCATCGGATCTGTTTAACATCCGCAGCTCTTACTACGGAAGCTACGTGGCCTCCTCCAAAGCCGAACAGGCTATGACCTCGGCCCTGCTCAACGTTACCGGGGACAAGAAATTTCTTGCCGCCCTCATCCAGGGGCATGACGGGGCGGATGTCGGCGCCTTTGCGGAACTGCTCAAGCTGAACGCCTGGGACACGGTGGAACTGAACCTTCTAACCGAAGAGATCCCCCCGGAGGCCAATCTGCTTATCCTTGCCCGCCCTTCCCGGGATCTCGACATGCAGGAGTTGCAGAAACTCGACGCCTTTCTGGGGGAGGGGCAGGATCGCACCCTTTTCTACCTTACCGATATCGATCAGCCCAACCTGCCGAACCTTGCCGATTTTCTCGCCGAATGGGGCCTCGCGGTGGAGCCGGGTTTGATCTACGAGACCTCCAACACCCGGATCCTCATGTCGAATCCCTTTGTCGCCCTGGCGGATTTTGGGGAGGAAAAATACGCGAAGAACGCTTCAGAGAAAGGACTCTACCCGGTTATTCCCCAGGCCCGGCCCCTCAAGGTTCTGTGGGAAGCGAAAGGGTGGCGTACCACCACTACCCTGGTTAAATCCTCCGGCACCTCCGGTATCCGGCCTCTGGAAGATTCGCCTGACTGGACGCCCGGTTCTACCCTTTCCGGCGGCGCCCCCATGGCGGCCCTGAGCGACTTTTACCGCACCAACCCCCAGAATAAAGCCCTTTCCGGCCATGTGCTGCTCTGCGGCTCTACCCTGGCCCTGGCCCCATCAATGCTGTCGAACCTCAACTTTGCCAACGCGGAATATTTCCTGGATCTTCTGGGGCAGCTTGCCAAGCGGGACGATCAGGTCTACGTCCAGGACAAGACCCTGGGCTTCACCGAGTTACGGGTTACCGGAGACCAGGTGGTGATCTTTACCCTGATCTTCGTGGTATTGCTGCCCCTGGCGGTACTCGTGGCCGGTATCGTGGTCTGGCTCCGCCGCCGCCACAAGTAAGGAGCAGGGGCATGACAAAAAAACTGATCTTTATAGGCCTTATGGCCCTTCTTCTCGCCTCCCTGGGTGTAGTTTTTGTGCTTCTTAACCGGGAGGAAGCGAAGCCTTCTTTTGCCTCTTCTTTGCCCCCCGCCGAATACGTGGCCGATCTTTCGGGTGAGGAGTACGGGGGCGTCGCCTCGGTGACGGTGAGAAACGCCGGGGGGGAATTTACCGTTACCGACGGAGATCCCCCGGTGCTGGAGGACTACAACGAATACGTTACCGACAACTATCCCCTCTCCCGGATCATCAGTGTTTCCCAGGCCCTCTACTCCCGGGAGATCGTGGCGGATAACCCCGAGAACCTTGCCCCCTTTGGCCTTGACACGCCCCTGGCGGAGGTGCGGGTCCGGCCGGTCAAGGGCGAGGACCTAACTATCTATGTGGGCAACACGGCCCCCGATGGGTATAGCGCGTATGTCCGCAGGGAGGGGAGCCCCGCCGTGTATCTGGCCAATTCATCGGATACGGAGAACTACCTTAAAAAAGTTGTCGATTTCTTTGATCCGGAGATAAGCTCCGCCGGGGAACAGGAGGAGGGGGGGATGCCTCCCTTTGAGCGGATCGTTCTGGGCGGCGTCGTCCGGAACGGGCAGGAAGCGGTGGTGTATAAAAGCGAGGAGGAAACCGATTCCAAACGGGTAGTCGCCAATCCCCTCCGGATTTCCTCCGGTTCCGTGGACGCGGGACTCAACATGGACAAGGGCTGGAACGCCCTGAGCCCCCTTTTCGGCCTCACCGCCGACCGGGTTGCGGCTGTCGCGGAGGAGCGGGATCTGGCCCGCTACGGCCTGGACAAGCCCTACTCTACCGCCGCGGTAAGCGGAACCCTGGGACAGGGCCTGGGCGGTTTTAGCCTTTCGGTCTCGAGACCCGATGCCGCGGGGAACGTGTATATCCGGCGGGCGGGAAGCGATCTGGTGTACGAAGCCGCCGCGTCAAAACTCCCCTGGCTTGAGCTTGGCTGGTTCGACCTTATGAACCGCATGATCCTTCTTCCCTACATTGATTCGGTAGCCGCGGTGGAGGTAATTACCCCGGAACGAACCGTAACCTTTACCCTTTCCGGCGAGGAGGACGATCTAAAGGTAAACGCCGACGGCAGGGAACTGGACACGTCCTATTTCCGCACCTATTACCAGACCCTGCTCTACGCCTCATACGACGAGTACACCACCGAAACTATCCCGTCCGGTGCGGGGCCCTTCCTCCGGATCCGCTACCGTTACCGGAGCGGCGCGCCCGCCGACACCATCTCGTTCTACGCCACCGGCTCCCGGCGGGTACTGACAAGCTTTAACGGCGCGAAGCCCTTCTACACCCATTCGGTTTACACCGACCGGGTTCTGGCCGATCTTGACTCGCTCCTGGCGGGTAATAAGGTTATGCCGTACATTTAGGGCTTTCCCATAAATTTAAACTTTGGGAGAACCTCTTTAGTTTCCAAATCTAAAGCGGTCTGTCAGTGATGTACCACATCATTGACAGACCCTGCTTAAAGTCCTCAACGGATCCCTGATTCGATTTATCCTTTTTCCCCGAAAGGGGAAGGCGTCAAAAGTCAAGACAGAATTTCCAATACTCCGTAAGGCCGGATGGACATGACAAAAACCGCGTTGCCGGCGGGACTTAAGGCCTCCAGCATCCAGCGCCGGTATGCTTCCACCTCTCCGGCGGGGAGGAAAACCTGAATGACCC
>JAISWN010000338.1 GCA_031271075.1 Treponema sp. | reverse complement strand
TGGGGGCAGATGACGGTGATCCTCCTCTCCACCTTCCTCCTTTCCCTCTTTGGCCGGGGGAGCTGGTATATCCTTCCCCTCCTCTGGGCCCTCCTTCCCCTGGGGAACATATTCCTTTTCGTCCAAGTTCCCCTGGCGCCGATGCTGCCGGAAACGGAAGCCCACAGGCTGCGGGATCTGGCCAAATCGCCGGTTTTTTTTGTCTGCCTGCTCATGATGCTCTGCGCCGGGGCCAGCGAACAGGCGGTGGCCCAGTGGGCCTCCTTCTTTGCGGAAAAAGCCCTGGGAGTGCCGAAGGTTCTGGGCGATATCTTTGGCCCCGCCATGTTCGCCCTGCTTATGGGGACGGGGCGCGTGGTATACGGGATATGGGGCTCAAGGCTTCCCCTTTTCCCCTCCATGCTTTTTTGCGGCCTCCTCTGTATTCTCTGCTACCTGGGGATTACCCTCGTTCCCAGCCCCCTGATCCAGCTTATCGCCTGCGGGATGACCGGCTTAGCGGTAAGCATCATGTGGCCCGCCACATTCTCCCTTTCCAGCGCCCGCTTCCCCCTGGGCGGGGCCGCCCTCTTCGCCGTCCTGGCCCTTATGGGGGATCTTGGCTGCTCCCTGGGGCCCTGGACGGCCGGAGCCGTTACGGATCTGGCGGCATCGGAAAGCCTGTTCCAAAAACTCAGCGGCTTCCCGGGCGCGGGTTCCCCCCTTCAGGCAGGGATACTGGCCTGCATCATCTTCCCGATGGTTTTTGTAATCACTGTGGGGATTTTTATTCGCCCAGGGGCCAGACATGCGCAATTTTTGTAAAAAAATATAATCGGCGAGGTATGTTGCTCTCCTAAAGTGGCCGCACTCGGAGGTTCCCAGAGGGCCAATCGTACTTCTGGTATTCGGAGAGATCCGGCCGTTCTTCATGTGTCCATTGACCCGGCCCTCCACGCGGGATGCATAAGACCGCGATAAACAGGCTCCTGGATAAACTTTGGTCAGGATTTCGCGTAGGCCGAACGGGCGGCTTTGAGGAACTGGTTCATCAGATCCGTATATTCCTTGTTGATGATCCATCCCATAATAGTCCTTTGGAGGGGGAATTTGCTGATCACCCGGCTGGAAGTGGTGTAGCGGACATAGGTCCACTCCTTACCCTCAAGCCAGAGGCTTTCAAAGTACCACTGACCCCAGGCTTCCTTTATTGAGCCGTCATCGGCCACATGGGAAAAGTCAAGCAGGTAACATTCAGGGGTGTTCTGTTTTTCCACTGCCAGCAGGGTGTAGTAGGTATCGAAGGAAAAACTCTTAAAGCCGACCCCGATATGCCAGTCCTGATAGGCCCCTTCCCTCTCCCGTCTTACCCGGATGCTTCTCATCCGCTTGAAAACCTGGGGATAGCTCTCGTAATTGGTTACCACCTCGCGCAGGGTCTCCTGGGGAATGTCAACGCATGCATGGACATCGGCCAGCATGGCTATCCACTTGGTATGTCCTTCCCCCTCTTCGTTGGAAACATGGGTTCGGATAAGGCTGGGTTTGTTCATAATCTGGGGTAGTTCCTGGGGTAGTTCCATACCGGCGGGCATTGCCACCCGCTGGGCCCAGAGGACAAACGGATCAGGTCCGCAGGGAAGGCAGAGGAACAGCAAAAAGAATAAACGCCGGAACAAGCGGTACATATCATCAATCTACCAAGACAGGGGAATATTTTCTACCTGTAGGAGACTTTCAGGCAATCGAATAAGAGTCCCCTTATCCGGGCAGCCGTCCATCTGGACATATCGTTTTTGCCTGCCACAAACAAGTTCCCTACGGAGAGAGAGGGATTTGAACCCTCGGTACCCTTCCGGGTACACACGACTTCCAATCGTGCACCTTCGGCCGCTCGGTCATCTCTCCAAAAAAACAAAACTTCCGGCGCATCCCTGCGCCGCTTCTGTGGTCAAGGCTTACGCCTTGGCTTTCTTTACAGAAGCGCTCCGCTTCGAATCCCCCAATTCGCCGGCTGTTTATACAAATCGGAGCAGGGGGGATTCGCCTTCCGCTCGTCCGCCTCCTGCGAACTCCCTCCAGGCCGGCTCCGCGCTTCCGGCGCATCCCTGCGCCGCTTCTGTAGTCAAGGCTTGCGCCTTGGCTTTCTTTACAGAAGCGCTCCGCTTCGAATCCCCCAATTCGCCGGCTGTTTATACAAATCGGAGCAGGGGGGATTCGAACCCCCGGAACCCTGACGAGCTCAACGGTTTTCGAAACCGTCTCCTTCAACCACTCGGACACCGCTCCAAAAATATAACCTAAACTATCACCATCAAGCTTCGATGAGGCTGACACGATTCGAACGTGCGACCTGCAGATCCGCAATCTGCTGCTCTATCCAGCTGAGCTACAACCTCATAGGATTGAAACTACTATCCAAACCTCAAACGGAGCAGGGGGATTCGCCCTCCGCTCGTCCGCCTCCTGCGAACTCCCTCCAGGCCGGCTCCGCGCTTCCGGCGCATCCCTGCGCCACTTCTGTAGTCAAGGCTTGCGCCTTGGCTTTCTTTACAGAAGCGCTCCGCTTCGAATCCCCCCGTTTACCGGCTGTTTATACTGGCAGAACCCAGTTTATACACTTTCGGCTGTATATACCTATCGGAGCAGGGGGGATTCGCCTTCCGCTCGTCCGCCTCCTGCGGATTCCCTCCAGGCCGGCTCCGCGCTTCCGGCGCGTCCCTGCGCCGCTTCTATAGTCAAGGCTTGCGCCTTGGCTTTCTTTACAGAAGCGCTCCGCTTCGAATCCCCCCGTTTACCGGCTTCGAAGCTGTCTATTCAGGTATACACACCTTCCGCTGTATACACTATCGGAGCAGGGGGGATTCGAACCCCCGATACCCTTTCGGGGTATAACTCCTTAGCAGGGAGCCCGATTCGGCCGCTCTCGCACCGCTCCATGAGTTATTACAAGATGTAGTCAGTGAGAAGACAACATCTAAAAAATTAAGCTGTCAATTAAGGGTACTTACACCCTCCTCCTTTCCGTTTACCGGCTGTTTATACTGGCAGAACCCAGTTTATACACTTTCGGCTGTTTATACAAATCGGAGCAGGGGGGATTCGCCTTCCACTCGTCCGCCTCCTGCGGACTCCCTCCAGGCCGACTCCGCCCTTCCGGCGCATCCCTGCGCCGCTTTTGTGGTCAAGGCTTACGCCTTGGCTTTCTTTACAGAAGCGCTCCGCTTCGAATCCCCCCGTTTGCCAGTTGTTTATACAAATCGGAGCAGGGGGGATTCGCCTTCCGCTCGTCCGCCTCCTGCGAACTCCCTCCAGGCCGGCTCCGCCCTTCCGGCGCATCCCTGCGCCGCTTCTGTAGTCAAGGCTTGCGCCTTGGCTTTCTTTACAGAAGCGCGCCGCTTCGAATTCCCCGTTTGTCGGCTGTTTATACAAATCGGAGCAGGGGGGATTCGAACCCCCGGTGCCTTGCGGCACAACGGTTTTCAAGACCGCATCCTTCAACCACTCGGACACCGCTCCAAAAAGGCAGCCCGTTAAACACAAGTCAACAAAAACATCGAATTTATTACATAACAGCTTTAAGAGATAAAGTCAATAGTTTGGGGTTTATCTGTTTGCGTTTTACCTGGTTTTGCGGCGGAAGCGGCTACCCCTCCAGGTGAGGGGTGTTTTGTTTTAGGAAAGACAAAAATCCGCATAAGCTGCTGTTTACCCTGGCTCTCCATCATGTAGCGGCAGGTAAAAAACCGGGTTATAATCTAAAATCTAAATTGTTCCAAAATGCCGGATTTTGGGGCGGAGCCTTGAATTATCTGTAGTCCGCAAAGCTGCTTGGGCTAAAAACAAGGCGGGGAGGTTTGGTATGGCAAAGAAAGTTGTTGTTCTTTTGGCCGAAGGTTTTGAGGAAGTGGAGGCGGTAACGCCTGTTGACTATCTGCGCCGGGCGGGGCTGGATCTGACTACCGTCTCAATCGGGAAAAACAAACTGGTTACCGGTTCCCACGGTATTCCTGTCCATGCCGACGCCTTGTTTTCGGAGTTGGGAGACCGGGGCGCGGCTTTCTGGGACGGGGTAGTTCTCCCCGGGGGGATGCCCGGCGCGTCGAACCTTGCAGCCTCCGCCGCTGTGGGAAAGTTTTTGAAAGACTTTGCCGCCACGGGCAAGGTAGTGGCCGCTATCTGCGCCTCCCCGGCGGTGGTTCTCGCGCCCCTGGGTCTCCTGGCGGGTAGGCGTTTCACTTGCTTCCCGGGCATGGAAAAGCAGGTGGATCTTTCCCTGAATCCCGGCGGCCGCTGGTCGGAAGACCGGGTGGTGGTGGATGGTAATACGGTTACCAGCCGGGGGGCGGGAACCGCGGGGGCCTTTGCCGTTGCCCTCATCGGCCTCCTCCTGGGTGAAGAAGAAGGGAAAGCCATAGCCCGGATGGTACTGCTCTAGGCGGCTACAGCCGGTTTGCGGCGTTCTACGCCACAAATGCGCCCAAATCCTTTATAAATGTCTTTACATAAGGCCGCTTTTTACTGTCCTGAAAAGCCGCCAGTTTATGCCGTAGTGGTGTACCCGGAGCCCCATCTGCCGCTCGGAGATACCCAGACTGCGGGCGGCGGCGGCCATATTGCCGTCGGCGATTTTCAGGGATTCCACAATCATCTCCTTTTCCAGCCGCGAAAGAGCCGCCTCCAGGGTAGTAGTAGGTTCCGTATTGGTGGATACCGCGGACTGGAGGCTGGGCGGCAGGGTGTACGAATGGATCACCTGATCTTTGGAAAGGATCACCGCCCGCTCAATGCAGTTCTCCAGTTCCCGCACGTTACCCGGCCAGGAATAGCTTGTAAGGAGATCGATGGCAGGGCTGGATATCCGTTTGATCCGCTTGCCGTTCTTTTCCGCGTATTTCCCGGTGAAATAATCGGCCAAAAGGACGATATCGCTCTTCCGCTCCCTGAGAGGGGGAATATGCAGGGGGAACACATTTAGCCGGTAGAAGAGATCCTCCCGGAAGCGGCCAGCCTTTACCTCCTCTTCCAGATTCCGGTTGGTGGCGGCAATAAGCCGCACGTCCACCTTGATGGTCTCGGTCCCCCCTACCCGCTCCAACTCCCTTTCCTGCAGCACCCGGAGCAGCTTTACCTGGATCTGGGGGGAAAGCTCCCCGATTTCGTCCAGGAAAATCGTCCCCTTGTGGGCTATTTCGAACCTGCCCTTCCGCTGGGCCGTGGCTCCGGTAAAAGCCCCTTTTTCGTGACCGAAAAGCTCGCTTTCAATGATGGATTCCGGCAGGGCGGCGCAGTTTATCTTTACCAGCGCCGCGGCGGCCCGCAGGGAAAGGCGGTGCAGTTCCGCGGCCACCAGCTCTTTGCCGGTACCGCTTTCCCCGGTGATCAGTACCGTGGCGTCGCTGGGGGCCACCTGGGTAAGCATATCGTAGACTTCCCGCATGGCGCTGCTGTTCCCGATGATCCCGCTCCCCGGAGCCAGGCTGAGATCCCGCTCGCCGCCCGGACAGCAATTCTTCTCGGCCTCTTCGCTCCGGGAATTCCGGAACTGTTCCTCCAAGATCCGTTCCCGCAGTTTGGCGGAATCCGCAATGATTGAGGAAACTTTTTCGAGGAAAGCTCGATCCCTGGCCATCCGGGCATCCGGATCTTTCTCCTCAATACGCCGTTCCGCGCTGAGGGTTCCGATGATGCTCCCCCGGGAACGGATAGGAACACAGTAATAGGTAAGCCCCGCCATATCCGCCCGAACCCGGTTCCCCGCCCGGTTAAGGAAACGGCCCTCCCGGGCAAGATCCGGCACGGTGATGGGGTTGCCGGTCTCAAACACCCGGCCCACAAGACCCTCCCCAAAGCGGTAAAGGCCCCGGGCTTTTTCCTCTGCGCTGAGCCCGAAGGCTTCCTCGATTTTGAGAACCCCTGTATCCCGATCAAGCAGGGTAACCATGCCCCGGCCAAGACCCGCCCGGATTTCCAGGAGGCTTAACAGGGGCCCCAAGGCGGTCCTAAGTTCCACGTATTTATCAAAAATCCGGGTAACATCGAACAGGAATTCCAATTCCACCCGTTCCCGATCGGCGTTGGACAGGGCCAGGGCCGCTTCGTTTAAAGCCGCTTCCGTACGAACATCAGGTTGCATTGCAAGATATTATTACATTTATGTAGGGTTTGCTAGGAGCCCGTGGGACTTTGTAGATTTTGAGGCAAACCCCGCGGGTTCCTGGTCGAACAGATGGGCAATCCAATCATCCGGGGAAAAGGCATAAGGAATACGTTCAAATCCGTGTTTTTATGTTGATTTTTTATATATTTCCCACATTATTATTGTTGCCGCACATGATACATTTAGTGAATTTACATTTCCGGCCATTGGTATTTTTACTATTTTATCACATAAACTTTTCAATTTTTCACTCATTCCTTTGGCCTCATTCCCTATAATTACCATTATTGGTCTATTTATTTTATAATCCTTTACAGATACAATTCCGGTTGAATCAGTCCCTATTATTTCCATATCATTCTTTATTTTTTGTTTTTTTATATATTCCGTTAAAATTTCTATTGATTCTACAGTTACAATTTTTGTAAAAAATATACTTCCCAGACTTGCCCTGATTACTTTTGATTCATACATGTCTATTCCATGCCCTATTATGAATATTCCATCAACTTTAAAGGCATTGGCCGAACGTATTATCGAGCCCAAATTTCCATAATCGCTTGGACGATCAAATACTATCAAAAACGGATTTTCCGTGCGGATGTCGTCAAATGTATTGGGACTTACTTTTGCTGTTATTAACATTTCAGATGGATTTATTTTCTCAGTTAATTTGTTGTACAATTCATTTGACATTTCAATGATTTTTGCGTCCTTATACCGTTCAATTATGTTTTTTCCCCAATCCGATAGATTGTTTATATTCTTAATTATTATTCGAGTAATTTCAATATTTGACTCTATTGCCTGTTTAATGCATTCTATACCTTCAACGAATACTTCACGCAATTTGCTCCTTTTTATACGGTTTAATTTTAAGGATTGAATTACCTGATATTCGGCATTTTCTACGGTTATCAAAAGTCTTTTCATATTTTATTCGCGCCGAAGGGTCGGACCTGCTCCGCAAGTCCGCTTAATACCCCGCCGAACCGCAGGTTCGACTTCAGGGCGAGGCTGCCGGTTCTTCCCCGAATACCACCGCGGTAAAGGTGAGGAGCCGGGCGCCCGGTTCCCCGTATGAGCCGGCGGGTAGCCCCGCCTTAACGCAGATGTAGTCCAGGTACTGATCCAGATCCCAGCCCTGTTCCACCGGAACCTGGGGGAGCAGCACCCCTGTCCGGCCCCGGTGGCTAAGGTAGAGCCCGTGGAGCCCTACCTTTACTTCCCGGGGATTGGGGCAGGGACTCATGGGGGAAAGGGCGGAAATTTCGATGGAACAGCGGGGAAACTCCCCCGTGGAAAGAGGGGGGAAGCGGGGGTCTCCAAAGGCCGCCTCTACCGCCATGTCCCGCACCGTCTTTTCCAGGGCCCAGGCGGCGGTCATCCTGCCGATACAGCCCCGCAGGTTTGCTTTGCCACCCTGTCCGCCCGGGGTGATGTGGAGGGTAACGAAGGCCCCGCAGGGCTTGGTCAGGGCGGAGTCTCCCGAGGCCGTCAGTTGTTCCAACTCGGGGCTCCGGCGGTAGACGGGCCTGCGGCCTTCAAGTTTTGCGGTAATGCTCTCCCGCGCGTCCGCAAGAAGGGCCCGCCGTTCTTCACCGGTAATGACGAATTCCATGGCTTTAGTATACACCCTCGGGCGGTATATAAATAGTGTCCGCAGGGCCAAACGGCCGGCAGCCTGAAAACCGGGGGTTTAACACCGGGTTTTGAAACACTTGACTAAATCCTTAAGTCTTGTCCTCTCCGGCGAGCCCTTGGACAATATCCCCCGGTCCGCCAAAGAAGAAGGGCATAAGATCCTTGCTGTGGAACAGGTAGAAGGGGACATTTACAAGATTCTTATTGAACGGGCCGGAAGAGAGATCGGGGAGAACGCCGGATAATCTATTTACTAAATCGTCCGGCCAAGTTCTCCGGCTTTCACAAGGGCTTCGCTCTTTAAAATGTCCGTTTTTTTATTCACGCCCTTTGCCGCGATGATGCCGCGATCTTTCCATTCCATAAAATCCGCTATGTCTCTGTATGAGAGCGCCGCGTGGCTATATGTCGCGTCTTCAGTGTCACCGAGGCTTAAGAGCAGGATGCTTTCTTTAACGGCGATACGCTTTTTCCCTTCGGTTTTACAGTACGGGTAGAAGCGATCAATTACCGCTTTTATCTGGGAACTGAA
>JAISWN010000261.1 GCA_031271075.1 Treponema sp. | reverse complement strand
CCGGCCAGCACCTCGATCTCCCCGGTGGGCATGGCGGGATTCACCATATCCTCCGGCCTCCTCCGCACCAGGCCCTCCACGGCGACGCAGAATTCGTTCCGCAGTTCCGCCGCCGTTTTTGCCAGTTCCGGGGCCTCGCCTGTTACCACCTGGGTAACGCCGTAACGGTCCCGCAGATTGATAAAGGAGACCCCGCCGTGATCCCGTTTCCGGTGTACCCAGCCGTTCAAAATAACTGTTTTACCCGCATCCTCCCCCCGCAGAGAACCGCAGGTGACGGTACGTTTCATGGTTTCCATAGGCACCTCAATCAGTCGGGCCCGTTGAGCCGCGTTGAATCCGCGCCGCTCCCGGCTTTAGAGACAAATATATCCCGGGGCGGAAATATAATCTATAATTGGATTATGCGGTTTGACCTTACCGAGGCGCTGATCGACGACATCCTTTTTTCCATGGAAGATCAAAACGGCGAATTTCTGCTGGATACCCAGGGGGGAAAGATCGTTCTAACCGGTGAAATTTCCGATGACCCGGATGAAAGGGAGGATCGGTACATCGATCTTCCGGAATGGGATTCGGCCAGCGGCTACCAGCTTATGGAACACTTTACCGCGGCCCTGCGGAACCCGGTTGCCCGGGAGGAGCTAAACGCCGCCCTTAACCGGGGGAAGGGAGTGTTCAGGGCCTTTAAAGATATTCTTAGCCAATACCCGGAGGTAGAGAAACGCTGGTTTGCCTACAAGGAACGGGAGATGAAGCGGACCATTATCCGCTGGTACAACGGGCTGCGGGAGGAGTGGGGGCTTGAAAAGATCGGAACCGAACCGGAGGAAACAGAGGATCTGGTACTTGAGGATTTCCGTTTCCGGGAGGCGGGCCCTTCGGATGCCCGGGCGGCGGAAAGCCTCCACCGGATCTGCCGGGAGGAGTATCTGAAATACACAAGGGAAGAGAATCCCGCCGCCGGAGTCTTCCTTGAAGATCTCCCCTGGCCTTTCCCCGGCAGCCTGGCCCTGGCGGCGGAAACCGGCGGCGGGGATTTCGCCGGCTACGTGGCCGCCGCGGGGATCGATCCGGTTCTGCGGGTATTTGCCCTGGAGGTAAAACCCGAGTACCGGGGGCTCGGTGTGGGAGAAACCCTGATGAGCCGTTTCCTGGAGAAGGCCCGGGAAGGGCCTTACTCCCGGGTAACCATGGAACTGCCGCCAACGGCCGAAGGTTTTTCCCGGGGACTGCTCCGTGAAACCTTTAAACCCTACGCCGTCCGGTACTGCATGGAACTTGACAAAAGCAGGGGAGAATATTAAAAAAGAACACTAAAAAAGAATACTAAAAAACGGAGTAGGGGAGTATAGGATGTTCCCTCTGGGATGTCCCGCTTGAGTAAAAAGGGGGAATGTGCCATTCTGCGGTTATATCGTAAGTTTTTCCTGAAAGCTGATTTTTTGGGAAAGCCTTTCGTATTTAAGGATAAAGATGTCTTTTAGGTTTGACAGAGAAAAAACAAGAAAGAAGATCGGTTTGGTTCTTGAGGATATCAAAACAAAAGCCGATCCCCGGCTTCTGGATGAGTACCGCCGGATTTTTAAACGGGAAGTGTCGTTCTTCCGCCGATCCTGGGCAGCGGCGTACCTTCTTATGCTCTACGATCAGGATGAAAAGTTCCGCCGGGCCGCCGGGCCGGGCCGCCGTTCCTCCGGGGGAAGAAAACCGGCTGAAACCACCGGGCCGGCGGATGGGACAAGACAGGCAAGGCCGGTGGAGGTCCTGCCGGAGGAAGAAGCCCGGCAGCTTTTTATCAACATCGGCCGGAACCGGCGGGCGTTTCCCCGGGAGATCCTGGGCTTGATATACTCCAAAGCCGCAGTTTCGCGGGAAGATATCGGCTCCATCCGCATCCTGGACAACTACTCTTTCATCCAGGCGAGGGATTCGGTGGCCGACAAGATCATTGAGGCCCTAAACGGCAGATCTTTCCGGGGCAAGGTTCTTTCGGTAAGTTACGCCCATTCCCAGAAGGAGGAAGAGGACGATGAAGCCGACAGCCGGGCGGAGAGGGCCGGGGAGCCCTTTGAAAGGGATGACGCCGGCGGCCTTGAGGCTTTGGAGGGCGATTCAAAGCAGGATGATGATAGCCCGGACGAAGAAGGCGTTTAGGCCAATCCCCGCCAGCAAGAGCAGCCAGGCTATTATCTCAAAAGCGTAAGCCTTGCGGGTGTAGCGCCGGGCCAGGGTTTCTGGTTTCCCCGGCAACGCCCCGTAGACGGCAAAGACATCGGCAGGCTCAACCGGACTCCCGCCCGGTTCCGGCAAGGCCCCGTAAATGAACCACTTGTCTTTTTTCCGTTTTTCCTCCTCCGGGATAAGGAGGGGGATCTCCCCATCCTCCAAGCTCCGGGAAGGCTCATCAAGAGAGACCGGGCCGTAGGGTTCACCCCCGGCCAGACGGCCTTTGTATATCAGGGGAAGCCGCGCCAAATCCCGGTAAGCCCTGAAGATCCGGGCCTGCCACCAGAGCCTGCGGTAGATGACCGTAAAAAGCACCCCCGGAGGAACCATGGGGAAAAGGGGGATGAATACGGCGGCGAAGGCGACAACTGCCGTAATGTGGAAGGCGGGCCGGGGAAGAAAGGACAGGGCCAGAAAGATCAGGAACAGGGCGCCGAGGATCAGGGCGTATGGGGTAATGGGGTTCCAGTACTCGTTCCGGTGCCGGCCCGTCCGGATGGCCCTTACCGCCAGTAAGCGGTCAGGGCCGTCGTAAAAGATGAGCAGCAGGGGTTTCCCGGGGGAAGCGGCAAATATCCGGCAATCATCCCTCATCTCCAGGGTTCCCCCAACAAAGACCTTTGCCTCGTCGGTAAGGGCGGAGACCCTATCCCACCGTATCCTTTCGGGAGTTTCCTCGCCGGGATCAAAAACGTCCCCCTGCCCGCCTCCTTCCTGCATGGGGAGCACATAGGTCTCCGCCCCGGCAAGGGCCACCGGAACCGTAAGCTTGTCCCCCCGTATCCACAGGGTGCGGCCGCCGGTTACCGATTCAAGCCTTCCGGTAAAACGGTAAACTTTCCCCTCGGTCTGACGGTAGGCCCGGTAATCCAGGAGGGGGCACAGGGCAAGCTCGTCGAAAAGCCTGCGGAAACGCCGCCAGGAATGGCGGCTCAGGACGGCGCCCGCCAGAGGAACCAGGCCGTACCAAAAGAGGGCTATGGCGGCAATAACTAGAAAATCGGAGACACGCAGGGTACTATCCCTCCATGGGAAATTACCGAATCGACCGGCTTGTCCTTGGGGCCATCGCCACCAACTGCTGGATCGTCGCCTACCCCCCGGACGGGAAAGACGGCCCGGAAGGCGCGTCCGCTGGGGAGATAATCGCGGGCCTGTGCGCGGTCATCGATCCGGCGGAACAGGCCGGTCTCATTATAGCACATTTGAACCGCCGCCGGCTTCGCCCGGCGCATATCCTCCTTACCCACGGGCACTTCGATCACCTGGCCGCCCTGCCCGATCTTGCCGGAGCCTACCCGGAGGCCCTTATCGCCGTCCACCGGGAAGATGCCCGGTATCTGGGCGGCGGGGCCCTGGAAGTCCACCGGGAAAGCTTCAGCGCCGCCGGGGGAAGCGCCGCCTACGTGGACGGCCTCTGGAAAGCCATGCCCGCCCCTTCCCGGCTTCTGGAGGACGGGGACCGGATCGGCCCCTTCACGGTTTTAAGCCTTCCGGGGCATACCCCGGGCTCCGCGGGCTTCTACCTGCCGGAGGAAAACACCCTCTTTAGCGGGGACACCCTCTTCCAGGGCGACTGCGGCCGGGTGGACCTTCCCGGCGGGGAACAGGGCAAAATAGAGGAGAGCCTTAAACGGCTCCTTGCCATGGACGGCGGCATCCGCGTACTCCCCGGCCACGGTCCCGATACCAGCATCGCCGCGGAGCGGGAAACGCGGTTTTTCTGAGGAGAATACCGGTGAATCAACAAGCTCGCCCTGAAGTCGAACCTGCGGTTCGGCAGAAACTGACGGGAAGTGATGAACACCCTGGGCAAACCCGGACTGGGCCTTCCTGGAACTCACCGACCCCTTCGCCATGGAGAAACAGTTCGGGGACTGGATCGAAGCGAGGGTGAAGGGATGAGGGTAGTACAAATTTAGAGCATAGTTTATAATATGGCCGAAAAAAATGAAATCAATTCGACTTATTATCAATCGGCTTGATACATATCGGAAGTATTTAACAGTAACTCAAGTTGAGTTATTGGAAGAAATTTATTCTTCAAATTTTTTTACCGAGGTTAGCCTATACCCGCAAACCACTCATGTTGTTGGCGGTGCGAGTGGACTAGCAAGTACTAACGATTGGCTTGCGGCATTATTTGTCGAAGACAAAAAAAGAGTTCTTAATATATTGAAGGAATTCAGATGAATGGATTTTCTATAAAACTATATATGTTTCTTATTTTTTACTATGATATAAAATTACCGTATGGGCGGGGGATTAGAGGGGAAGAATGAGTAATCTTTTGTCTCGTTTGCGATTATCGCATAATACTCCGTGCGATGGGCTGGTCGCGGTAAGTGATAATCCGTCCAGTAATATACCTCTTTCAGAACAGAGAATCGTAAAGTACACCTATAAAATAAGTAATAAGATCGATTACATTTTTTTCAGAAGGTTTAATAATAATGAAGTTATAAGTTCTCAGCCTATTGCGTATGTAATAGAAAATGGCTCCGGTAAATTAACTGATAAAGAATTGAGTAAACTGCATCATACCCTTTGGTTGAATGGGACTATTCCACTTTTGTATGTTGACTGTATTGTCTACGGCTGAAGATATTGACAGGCAAATTAAAAGATTTTCCGCCAATAGATTGGCTGACGGCACATTCTGGGATGACGAAAACAACAAAATATTTGTTGATATAAAGAAATCCGCGCATAATATATTGATTGAGAAGGTAAAATGGGCAGATAAAAAGATTGATGGTAAAAACAACCCCGTTGCCCGCCGATTGTTGCTTCTCACCTTGCTTATTAAATATCTTGAAGATAGAGGGGTTTTTAGTTATGAGCCTCACTTCTTTAAGAAATACTATAAAGATGCAAAATCATTCTATGATGTTCTTAAAAATGCCGCCGTGAACCAGATTGAAGAAATGTTTAGAGAGCTTGAGGGAAAATTTAATGGAGATATTTTTGTACAGGTAAGAGAAAATAGGGAATCCCTAACAAAGGAAACAATTCAAAAAGTAGCCGAAGTTATCCGTACTGATAGTGACGAAACAGGACAATTATACTTCTGGAATATTTATAATTTTGAACATATACCGGTAGAAGTTCTAAGCCATATTTATCAATATTTTGCGGATAAAGAAAAAGGGGCGGTATTTACACCCGCCTTGCTGGTAAATTTGATGCTGGATCAGGTAATGCCATTTGAACAAATAAAGGGGACGGAAAAAATATTTGACCCTACCTGCGGATCGGGGATTTTTCTTGTTTCGGCCTTTCGGCGTTTGGTTTATATAAACGAAAGGAAAAATGATGGCAACCGGCTTACTCCGGAAGACCTTGTGCAATTATTGAACGAGACTATATTTGGCGTCGAAGTTCAGGAAGAAGCCGCGCATATTACCTGTTTTAGCCTTGCTCTGGCTGTCTGTGATGCCCTGCGGCCCGATATTATTTGGAAGGATTTGCGGTTTGAAAAGTTGATAGACCATAACATTTTTATTGGTGATTTTGCTTTACAGGGAAGGGATGCTCTAAAGGCCAGCGGTTCTGCAGGTTTTGATATTATTTTAGGAAACCCGCCGTTTAAATCGGCGCTTACAGATGCGATAAGACTGGATATAACTCAAAACGAATGGCATATTCCCGCTGATAAACAAATGGACTACTATATATTAACGGCAAGTATGAAAAAATACCTCATCGATTCGGGCAGACTATGTATGATACAACACCATGGTTTTCTGTATAACACCAACCCAGCAAAAATGAGGAGTGATTTCTTTAATGATTACAAGGTCGAAAAGATTCTTGATTTTATTTCAATAAGCGGACTTTTTTATGGTGTTAATACAAAAGCAATAGCCGTGCAAGTGCAAAAAGCCAATCCAAATAGTAAGCACATCATAAGCCATTTAACTTTTCGCCGGACTATTGCCGTGCAGGAACGAATTTATTTTGAACTTGATTACTATGATTATCATTATGTATCCCAAGAAGATGCTGTTAACGAGAGGTTTACATGGAAAGCCAACTTGCTGGGTGGGGGACGATTAAATAAATTAGTAAAGCGATTCTCAAGCATGGATACTATTCGGGATTTTATTAGTGCAAAAGGATTACACGCTAGAGAGGGGTATACACTCGGAGAGAGGTTGGAAGAACATGAACCCAGAGAAAACGCTAAAAAGCCTAAGCTTATAAATTGGCTGTATGGTAAACCCTTATTGGTTTCGGAAGCTTTAACAAGAAATGATATAAACAAAGATTTGCTGGGAATAGTTCAATCAGAAATATTTGCTCGGCCTCGTGATGAAAACATATATAAAGCGCCATTTATAGTCATTGCGGAAACGGAATCATTGGATTGCGCTCTCTGGAAAGATGGATTTTTAGCTTATACAAATCAATTTATTGGGATTAAGGCTATATCGGAAAGACAATTAGATTATAAAGAGCTGGATAATTTTTTTAGAAATTTTACTGCAAACAAGGCTTTTTTACAGGCGTATTTACAATTGTGTAGCGGTCGTTTATTAACAAGCCGTGCGACAGCAACACAAAAAGGAGATATTATGATTCTACCCTGGCCCAAAAATGGCGATTTTGAATTGGTGCCTTGGGAAAAAGAGTTGCTTGCTGATGTTCGGGATTATATGGCTGAATATGTCAGGCTGGGTCAGGATTCAAATTTATTAAAAAAATTCGCAACTAAGACCGATTTAAAAAATTATTCAGATACTTTCCTGCGGATTATTCGCAATGCTTATCCGAGTATGAAGCTAATTAGAAAATTGGAATCTGATAATTTGATCTTGATTGCCTTTTCATTCTCTGACAAGGAAGATTCCTTACTTATTTTGAATGATCCTCATTGGGCTGATAAATTGCAATCAATGATGAAAAAAGAACAAAGTTATTCTTTGCGCACCCAACGGATAGTACGAATATTTACCGGAAATACGGTGATGATTATTAAGCCAAACAAATTGCGTTATTGGATACGATCTACGGCCATCAGGGATGTTGACGATATTTTAACTGGTATCTTGCGGGGGAGAGAAAAAGATGCTTCCTCCATTTAACTATCAATCCCACGGTGATGAGTTTGTTCATAGCATCATCATTTTTGTATATCGACAATTGGATGGCTGGCGGGATAATCCGAATCGGACAATGGATAAAACCGAACCTGCCTTAAATGCCGATTTGTCAAAATATTTGAACGTCTGTGTCCGTGATACAGAACTGGACATTCAGTTTTCACATGAAGAACCACAGGGAAAGAAACGTGTTATAGATATTGCAGCTTCGTATAATTATAAAGCAAGATACAATGATATAATTACTGTTTTTGAATGTAAACGGTTGCCTGAAGAAGAAAACTATAGAAAAGACGAATATGTTACCGGCCATGAAAAATAACCGGTGGGATACAGCGCATTAAATTAGAATTACATGGCAAGAGACACACGATTATGGGAATGATCGGATATGTTCAAAAGGACTCTTGTCCTGAGTGGCAGGTGAGTATTAATAATTGCATTGATAGTCTGTGTGGAAAACCTGATGAAAATAGCTTGATCTGGGATACTGGTGAGTATTTGGTAGAAATTGAGTATGATATAAAGCATCGTAAATATCATGGTATTTCCAAACACCCTAGAAGCACTGTTCC
>JAISWN010000177.1 GCA_031271075.1 Treponema sp. | reverse complement strand
CGGGGGCGCCAGGTGGAGTACAAATTTTATCCCCCGCCCCTTGGGATCCTGAATGGTGTAACGGCCAAAGCGGCTGCGGGGCATGTCCTTTAAAAGATCCTCATCGAAAAAATCCGGCGCGCTGCCCCAGCGGTAGGCCGGACGCCTATCCCGGTCGTAAAGGCCGAAACCCCTGATCCTTTCGGCCAGGGCCGGGTTTTCCCTGACAAGGCTGTCCACGTCGTCATAGTTCCGCAGGTTTGTGAAGAGGGTGTTGAGGAGCCGCTCGTTGTCGTTGTCCCGGATAAGCCGGCTCCGATCCCGGAGCTGCCAGATCACCAGAACCGTCAGGGCGGAGAACAAGGCCCAGACGAGGAAGGCCGCTATCCAGGATGATGCGCGTAAACTTGTCTTTAGTAAGCCTGTGTTCACTGATATCCCCATCTTCAGTTTACCGGATCCCCGGGGCTGATAGAAGATCATTCGGTAAAGGATCTTTCGGTAGAATATCTTTCGGTAACAGATCTTTCAACAACAGATCTTTCAACGCCCCCTCATCTTCCATAACGAGAATGCCCCTAAGCTTTGAGAGGCTGGTAAGGAAACCGTACTGGGAACGGATAAGCTGGTTGTGGTTCGTTCTTGCCAGGGACGAGGCTTCCTGCAGGTCGGAAACCGAATTCTGGTTCAGCCGGTAAAGTTCCATCACGTACTCAAAGTGCTTGTCCGCGTATTCCCCGGAACGGCGGGAGGAGAGAACCGCACCGGCCTGGGAGATCAGATCCAAAAGGGCGGTGTAAAGTTCCGTTTCAAGGCTCTCCTCGGCGCTTCCGTAGTCCAGCGCCGCCTGTTCCCGGGCAATCTGCTTCTTCATCAAATTGTCCTTCAGCACCCAGTAGTCCAGGGGGATCTTTCCGCTTAGGGAAAGGGAACCCGATGAGGGCCTCACGCCGTCCTGGACGCTGTAGTTAAGCCCGGTGGAAAAGGAGGCGCTTAAGGTGGGGGAAAAATCCCTGAGGGCGAGGCTCGTCTGCTTTTCCGCCTGGAGGTTTTTGAGGGAGGCCTTGGCCAGGGCGGGGTTGGAGGCGGCGGCCCTGAGCAGTCCGCCGTAAAGCCGGAGGGTTTCTTCTTCCGTCACGGCGGCCATTTTTTCGATAAACTCCCGGTAGCCGTCAAATTCCACTTCCCGGAGAAGGGGCGGCTCATCCAGGCCAAGGAGCGTTTTCAGCTTCAGTTCCGAAAGGGCAAGATCCCGCTTGGCCTGGTTCCGCGCGTTTTCCCTGGATTCCTTTTCAGCCAGGGCCTGGAGGTAGTCTCCCGGTTTTATCATCCCGTTTCCGGCCCGGGTCTCCGCTATGGCAAGGCTCAGTTCCGCGGTTTCCAGGGCCGACTCGGCGGATTCAAGGCTCGCCTTTGTCTGGAGGCAGGCATAGTAGGCCGAGTCCGCGGAGGTGAGGACCGCGTAAAATTCCGCCAGGGCGTCCTGCCGGGCCATTTCGGCGCTTAATTCCGCGATAGTCTTATTGACGAAGAATTTTCCGCCGTTGAAGATCTGCTGGGATATCCCGAAGCTGAGGCCCGTACCGATAGTATCCTTGAACTCCGCGCTGCCCTCCTGGGCGTTCCACAGGGTCGCGGAGGCGCTGGCCCCCAGGGAAGGGGAGGGAAGCAGGGTGTAAAACTGGCCCCGCTGATCGAGCAGGCCGGCCTTTATGGCAAGCTTGTACTTCGCCAGGCTGCGGGAATTGGCCAACGCCAGGGTACGGGCCTCGTCTATGTTCAGGCTGAGCCCTGGGGCGGGGCCCTGGGCGGAGACAGGAGGGAAGGTCCGGCACAGAAAAACTACAGCCAGAAGGGCAAAGGCCGGGAAACCCCTAAAAAACGCGCTTAACCGGTTCCTTGGGCTTTTATCACTATTTCTACTCTTGTTCACTTCCGGCTCCTATTCGTAGCGTAGCGCTTCTATGGGGTAGAGGCCGGCGGCTTTGCGGGCGGGGTAGAAACCGAAGCCCACCCCCACCAGGGCGGCGAAACCCGCGGCGGCCGCGGCGATCAGGGGGTTTATTGCCGCGGGAACCCCCAGAAGCGGAAGAATCCGGCATACCAGCAGGGAAAGGCCGATGCCGATGAGCCCTCCCATCAGGCTTATGATGATCGCCTCGGACAGGAACTGGAGGAGGATGTCCCGCCGCCGGCCCCCCACCGCCATGCGGATGCCTATCTCCCGGGTACGCTCGGTTACCGACACCAGCATGATGTTCATGATCCCGATACCCCCCACGATGAGGGATACCCCGGCGATGGCGGCCAGGAGGATCGTCAGGTTCCGGGATGTCTCGGAGGCCATTTCGATGATGTCCGCCATGTTCATGATCTCAAAATCCGCCGTATCCTCCGGCCTGAGCTTGTGGGCTTCCCGCAGGATCAGTTCCGCCTCGTTCCGGGCGGCGTCCATGTACTCTTTGCTCACCGCGCTTATGGCGATAGAGTTGAGGTTCCGGGAATTGCCTATCCGGGTAAGGGCCGTATCCAGGGGGAGCATGACCACATCGTCCTGATCGTTCCCGTTGTTCCCCGCGCCTTTCCGATCCAAAATGCCGGTTACGGTAAAGTGGTTGGTCCCTATCCGTATCCTGCCCCCCACCGGGTCTTCTTCGCCGAAAAGCTGGGCCGCGGTGGTCGCCCCCAGCACCGCCACCTTGTTCCGGTCGGTCAGATCCTGGTCGTCAAAAAAACTACCCTCCGCCACAGCCCAACTGCGGATGACCAGGTAATCGGGTTCCACCCCCATCACCGTGGTAGACCAGTTGTTGTCCCCGGCAATGACCGTCTGGGTTCGCTGGGTGATCCCCGAAACGGCCAGGGCGTAACCCGCCTCGTTTTTAAGCTTGGTGTTGTCGGCGCGGGTAAGCCGGTTGGGCCGGGGCAGGGATCCGGCGGTCTGTCCCGGCCCCATCCGAATCATCATCCGCCGGGGCATGATCTGGATAAGGTTCGTCCCCATGGAGGCTATCCGCGATTCAATGGAACGCTGGGCCCCCTCCCCCACGGCGACCATGATGATCACCGATCCTACCCCGATGATCACCCCCAGGGAGGTGAGAAGGCTCCGCATCCGGTTGCGGAGGATGTTCCGGAAGCAGGTGTGGAGCAGTTGGGGCAGATTCATCCTCCGGCCCCTCCGCCCCCGGCCAGGAGACGGTGTTCCTGTTTCCAGGCGGCAAAATCCGCGGCGGCGCTGCGCCGTTCCTTTACGGGGATATCCGATACCAGAAGCCCGTCCCGCAGGGTAACTATCCGCCGGGTGTAGGCCGCCAGTTCCGGTTCGTGGGTTACCATGACAATGGTTTTTCCCCGCCCGTTCAGGGCCTGAAAGAGGGTCATGATCTCCAGGGTCATTTCGGTGTCCAGGTTCCCCGTGGGCTCATCCGCCAGGATGAAGGCCGGGTCGTTCACAATGGCCCGGGCGATAGCCACCCGCTGCTGCTGGCCCCCGGAAAGCTGGGAGGGGACATGGTGCATCCGCTCCCCCAGGCCCACTTCCCGCAGGGCCGCCGCCGCCCGTTCCCTCCGGGCCGCGCCCCGCCTCCAAGCCGCTTTAGCGGCAGGGGAACCGGCCCTTGTTCCTCCGCCGGCTTTCCTTTTCAGGGGCCGGTCGTAAAACAGGGGAAGTTCCACATTCTCAAGGGCCGTGGTCCGGGCAAGGAGGTTGAAAGCCTGGAACACAAAACCGATCTTCTTGTTCCGTATCAGGGCGAAGGTGTCCGAATCGGAACTGGCGGTCTCGATGCCGTCGATCCGGTAAGTTCCGGCGCTGGGTTTGTCCAGGCAGCCCAGAATGTTCATCAGGGTAGACTTCCCCGAACCCGAGGGACCCATGATCGAGATAAACTCCCCCGCCCCGGCGGAAAAGTCCACCCCCCGGAGGGCCCTCACCAGGGCGCCTTCCTCCTTTTTGCCATCCCCAAGGCGGTACTCCCTCTTTATCCCCCGGAGTTCCAGTACCTTCATGGCTGTACCCTTTCCCGCAATATGACGGTCTTGCCCTCAAGCCCCCCGTCGCCGGATTCCCCCGGCGGCAGGAGGGGAACTATTTCCGTATTGGCGCCGTCACTGATCCCGGTACGGACCATGACGCATTGGAACGCCCCCTCCCCGTCAATAAACCACAGAGGCCGGGGGGGAGGGGCTTCCCGCCCTGTACCCCTGCTCTGCCCCGCCGCCCTTGCGGCGCCCTGACCGCCGGGGGGCCTCATCCTGTTCATGCCCTGGAAGGGGTTAAGCATCCCCGCAAGGCCGGTCTGGGCCGCAGTATTCCTGCTCTCCGCCCCCTGGGCCTGGGCCGTCTGCTGTTCCCTGCGCCGTCCCAGCGCCGCTTCCCGTTCCCCGGCGTCGAGGCCCGCAAGGCCGGCGTTAAAGACCTTCTCGCTTATCTCCCCCTCCGAAAGGCCCAAGGGGCTGTAACGGAGGGCGGCGCTGGGTACGAGGAGGGCGTTTTCGTTCCGCTCCTCGATGAATTCCACCGAACAGGTCATTCCCGGCAGGAGGGAACCGTCCTTGTTGTTGACATTGATAATCACATTATAGGAAACCACATTATCCTGCACCGAAGGCATGAGCCGTTTGCTTGCCACCACCCCCGTATAAACGCTGCCGGGAAGGCTTTCCAGGGTAAAGCGGACCAGTTGTTTTTCCTTTATCAACGAAATATCCAGCTCCCCCACCCAGGATTCAATCTGCATCTCCTCAAGATTTTCCGCCAGGGTAAAGATGCTGGAAGAATTGCTTGAGGAACTGTCCACCACCGTATCCCCCTCGTTGATGTTCCGTTCAAGGACAATGCCGTTGATGGGGCTGGTGATGAAGGCGTACTGGTTTATCTCTGTTTCGATTGCCTTGAGGCTGGCCTCGGCGGCGGAAAGTTCGGCCCCCTGAATGTCAAGGGTTGTTTTACTGTTTTTTAGCTCGTACTCGGAGATGAGGTTTTTCTCCGCCAGCCTTTCCTGGTTTTCGTGGTTTAAACGCTGTAGCTCATAGTTGGCCCTGGCCTTGATCACCTGGGCAAGCTGCTGTTCCCGCTGGAGTTTGAGCATATCCGTGTTGAGTTCCGCCAGAACCTCCCCCGGAGTAATCCTGTCGTTATAATCAACGTAGATCCTTTCCACCTTGCCGCTCATCCGGGGCAGTACCTTTACGGTGGCCACGGGATTAATGGTTCCGGTGGAAGAAACGGTCTTTTCGATTATACCCCGGCTGACGACGGTAAACTCATAGACCCCGCCCCTGTTTCCGCCCCGGAGCGCCCCCCCGCAGCCTGCCAAAAGGCCCGGTCCTAGAAGGGCCGAAAAGGCCAAGACCGCAAGAAGGGGCCGGTACGTTCCCCGCAGGTTCATATCAATCTCTACCCCCTATGCGCGAAAGGACGCGCGTCATTTGACGTTCCGTAAGCGCCTCATATAATAAGCAGAAACCGTGCCAACCCTGTTTTCTCTCCCAGTATAGGGTTTTATCGATTTTTTTACAGTGGAAAAGG
>JAISWN010000114.1 GCA_031271075.1 Treponema sp. | reverse complement strand
GTGTTGGCGAAGCCCCCGATGACGGGCCGGCCCCCAAAGAGCCGCTTTCCCTCCCCCAGGGAGACCCCCTCGACGGCCGCGGCCCAGTTGATGATCTGGGCGGGGTATTCCGTAAAGTGCCCTAGATCGTTCCGGCGGCCCGCGTAGCCGCAGATGTGGAGGATGTTGAGGGGCCGGGCTGCCCCGGCCGCCGCCTTGTTTGCGGCCTCGTTTACGGCCTTGTTTGCCGCATCCAGCACCCGGATATCGGCGGGGGCGAAGATCTGCTCACGGGCTTCCACGCCGATGCGGCTGTCCTGCTGGTCCTGGGCGCTGAAGTAGATCCCGTCCGCCCCCCCCTCGGCGATGACCCGGCGGGCCAGGACCGCCAGGTCCTCCGCCACGGTGTTCAGGGCATGGACAAGGGCGTCCCGGTCTTCCCGGATAAAGTCCCCCAGCAGGGCTTCCGGGGCCTTCTTTGAGGCGCGGCGGCTAAATTTAAAATAGGTGGCGGGGGAAAAGATGTTGTAAAAACTCAAGACCTCCTTCCCGAAAACGGCGGTAAGGTTTTTTACCAGATCCACCTGCTTTTCGATCCAGGGATGCCGGGGGCCCAGGGGGGCGATCTTCCGGAGATCCGCCGCCCTTTCCGCTTCCCGGAATTCCCAGCTGGGGTAGATGAAAAATCCGTCGCTCATGATCTTGACAAAGTCGGGCTGGAATTCCCGGTAGTACTTCAGGTGCCCCTGCATGTTCTGTTCAAACATCTGGGGATGTTCAAATCCGTCCAGTACCTCGTCGGCGGTAAAGTGAAACCAGAATCCCCCAGGGATCTGTTCCGCCTTTTCGTTGTGGAAAACTCCGGATACCCATTCACGCTTATCAATGGCCATAGGTTCGCTCCTTACTTTGGTGATTGTTCCATGGGGCTGCTCCAAAATTTCAGTTTTGGAACAAGCTCACATTACCCGGTAAATATGGCACTTAAGATACCGGGATTCATCGTAGCCCACAAGGACAGGATGGTCCGGGGCCTGGGAGCGGGATTCCAGCAGGTAGAGCCGGCGTTCCGCGTCGGCGGCGGCTTCGGCGATGATACGGCTGAAACGGCCCTCCTCCAGGCACTGGCTGCAGGAACAGCTTATCAGGATGCCCCCGGGCCGGAGCAGTTTGATTGCCCGCAGGTTGATTTCCTTATAGCCCCGGATTGCCGCCTCCAGGGCGGAACGGGTCTTGGCAAAGGCCGGGGGGTCCAGGATCACCAGATCGTAAACCGCCCGCCGCCGTTCCGCCTCCCGCAGGAAATCAAAAATATCGGCCTCCACGGTCCGGACCTGGTCTTCTACCCCGTTCAGGGCCGCATTGACTTTCAGGGCCTCCAGTGCGCTGGTAGAGGAATCCACGCAGTCCGCAAAGATGGGAACCGCCCCCTCCCCGGCGTTAAACCGGTAGTCCCCCAGCCTTAAAATGTGGATGGCAAAGCCCCCGGCGCAGCAGCAGCCGTCCAGGATGCGGAGGCCCGCGCCTTGAACCCCGTCCCGGTCCGATGGCAGGACGGCCGGCGCTGAAACGCTGCTTTCCGCCAGTTGGGCCGTACAGGCGGCGGCCCGCAGGCGGTTGTCCCGCTGATCCAGGAAGTGCCCGGTCTTCTGCCCCCCCTCCGGATCAATGGCGAAGGGAAGGCCGTTCTCGAATATCACGATGCCTCCGGGGGGGAAGATTCCCTTGATGGGGCCTTCCCCCGGGGGAAGGCCCTCCAGTTCCCGAATCCGGGGGGCGGACCGCTCGATGATCCCCCGGGGCTGGCCCAGGGTTTTCCCCAGGGCCGGGGAAAGGGGTTTGGAGAGGACCTCCTCCAGGGCGGTGATGATCTCCTCTCTCCGTTTTTCCATGCCGAAGCTGAGGAACTGGAGGGCGATCCAGGAATCCGGCGGTCCCAGCCGCCCCTCCGTGTCATCGTAATCCAGGGGCCGCTCCGGCAGGTTCTCCTCGATCTCCGCCAGGGGCCAGCCCACAAAGCGATCGATGATGAGGCCCGGCAGAAAATCCGCCTCCCCAAAGACCAGCCGTGCCGGTTCCCGGGCCAGGTTATAGGTCCCCTCATCGGAGCCGCCGCCAAGGAGCCGCCGCCCTATGGCCTCCCTGATCCGGCGCTTGAAAAAGCCCTTGTCCACCCCCTCTTTGGAGGGGCTGTAGATCCGGGCGATGATCTTGGAACGGGGATTGGCAAAGGCCCGGCCCAGGTAGCGGCTCCTGCCGCCCTGACCAAACTGGGTTTCCACCTCCGCCAGTTCTCCCGGTTCCAGGACCGCCTCCTTACCGGAGGGGCCCAGGACCTTCGCCACCTCGTTATCGTATACCCAGGGGTGGCCCGCAAGGATACGGTCTTCCTCCCCAGCCTTCAGGATTATCCGCTTCATGGGGGCCATTCTAGCCCCTTCCGCTTCCGGCAAACAGCCCCGGACCGTGCGTCAGAACCGGACGCTGGGATCGGCGATGATAATCGGCTATGATGTAATACGATGTGAAAGGAGCATGACATGACCAAGCATGAACGAATTGCTGCGGCCCTTAAGGGGGAGGACGTAGACCGGATACCCGTAAATGTGTGGATGCACCACTCGGCGGAGGACCAAGACCCCCGGACTCTGGCGGAAACCCAGGTGCAATTCGCGGAAAACTACGATTTTGATTTTATTAAGCTTATGCCCTTCGGCCTTTACAGTGTGCAGGACTACGGGGCGAAGATCAAAATATACGCCCAGACCGGCCGGCCCCCGGAACTGGCGGACCCGGGCATCCATGACATTGCTGATTGGGGCCTTCTTGAGCCACTGCCCGCCGATTACGGAACCTGGGGGAAACAGGTGCAGCTTGCCCGTTATGCGGTCAGGTACGGCAAGAAACGGTTCCCCCTTATCCAGACCATATTCAGCCCCCTTACAACGGCCCGCAAACTGGCCGGCAACCGGATACTCAGCGACCTGCGGGAAAATCCCGCCCTCTTTAAGCAGGCCCTGGAGGCTATCACCGCCACGACCATCAATTTTGTCAGGGCGAATATCGAGGCCGGTATTGACGGCTTCTTTTTTGCCACCCAGTGCGCAGCCTATGATTTCTGTTCCCCGGAGATCTACCAGGAATTCGGCGGGTACTACGATCTTAAGGTGATAAACTCCTATAAGGACGAAACTTTTTTTAACGTGGTCCACCCCCACGGGACAAACTGCATGTTCGAGCTTATTGCCGCCTACCCCGTGCCCTGCATCAACTGGCACGACCGCTGGGCCGGCCCGTCCCTGGGAGAGGCCCGGGCCCTGACCGGCAAGTGCCTTTTGGGGGGCCTTCGAGAAGCGCCGTTTTTTGACGGGACGGGAAAGAAGACCGCCGACAGCATATTGAAGACCGGTACGCCCGGCGAACTCCTGGCCCATATAAAAGAGGCGGTTGAAGCCGCCTCATGGCGGAAGCTTATCATCGGCCCCGGTTGCATCGCCGAACAGGACCTGCCCCCCGCCCAGCTCCGGGCCATCCGCGGCGCCCTGGACGCGATTAAGGTAAAATGACGCCCAGCTTCCCTGCCTGCCGCGGTAAGCGCGCCCTTACACCGCCCCGTAGCCCACCCTGATGGCCTCGATGTTTTTAGGGATGAACCGGTGCTTGTCGGGACTGAAGAAATTTTTCAGGATCCCCTCCGTCTCCGTCAGGGCCAGGGCCCCGGTAAGACGGGCCAGGGCCCCCAGGGCGACCATGTTGGCAAAGCGGACGTTGCCGATCTGTTCCGCCAGGGCCGTGGCCTCCAGCTTAACCGTCCGAATGTCCCGCCGCTTCGGCTCCTCCTTAACCAGGGTGGAGTTGATCAGTAGGATGCCGCCGGGTTTAAGGATACCCTCGCAGATGGGGAGGGAGTCGGAATTCATGACCAGCGCCGAGTCGGGGACCGTGACCAGGGGGCTGGCGATCTCCTCGTCGGAGATGATGACCGAGGCCCGGGCCACGCCCCCCCGCTTTTCCGCGCCGTAAAAGGGGAAGAAGGTAACGTTTTTGCCCTCCTTCATGGCGCAGTAGACCCAAATTTGCCCCAGCGACACGATGCCTTGGCCGCCGAAACCGGCGAAGAATGATTTTTCCGTCATTTTGTCCCCCCGGCTGCCTGCCCTGCGGTTTGCGCGGCCCGCGGCGCTTCCCCCAGGGTATTTTTTATCTCCCCCAGGGGGAAGACGGGGATCATGTTCTGTTCCAGCCACTCGACGGACTGGACCGGTTCCATGCCCCAGTTGGTGGGGCACTGGGAAAGGACCTCCACCATGGTAAACCCGGCGCCGGCCATCTGGGCCTGGAAGGCCTTTTTGATGTAAGCCTTGAGCTTCCGGGTGTTGGCGGGGTTGTTCACCGCCCCCCGGGCGATGTAGCGGGTACCCTCCAGGGTGGCCAAAAGTTCGCAGACCCGGATGGGGTAGCCCATGCCCGCCTCCGCCGGGTCCCGGCCCTCCGGGGCGGTGGCGGCCTTTTGGCCTATCAGGGTGGTGGGGGCCATCTGCCCGCCGGTCATGCCGTAGATGGCGTTGTTCACGAAGATGGTGGTGAACTTTTCCCCCCGGTTGGCGGCGTGGATCATCTCCGCGGTGCCGATGGCCGCCATGTCCCCGTCCCCCTGGTAGCAGATGACCAGGTGGTCTGGGAGGATCCGCTTGATGCCGGTGGCCGCCGCCGGGGTCCGTCCGTGGGGGGGCTGTACCGAATCGAAGTCGAAGTACAGGTCCGCCCAGATGGCGCAGCCCACGGGGTTGGTGATGATCGCCTGAGTCCGCAGCCCCATCTCGTCTATTAAGGCGGTGATGATCCGGTGGATCACCCCGTGGCCGCAGCCGCCGCAGTATTTGGTAGGCACATCGTAGAGGCTTTTGGGGTGTCCCTGCAGTTTTTTTTCGCTCATGTTCTCCTCTCAGCGTCCCAGTATCCTCTTCGCTTCCGCGAAGACCTCTTCTTCCGTGGGGATAACCCCGCCGGAGTGGCCCAGAAGGTGTACCGCCGGCCTTGCGAGGACGGGCCCGGTCTCCAAGGTTGCCAGCTTCACATCCTCCACAAGCTGCCCCAGGCTCATCTCCACGGTTAAAATGGGCTTTCCCGTGGCGGCGATCCTCCCCAGGGCCCGGTAGGGGAAGGGCCACAGGGTGATGGGCCGGAAGAGGCCCAGTTTGATGCCCTCTTTTTCCGCCAGCTTCTTTGCCCCCAGGCAGACCCGGGCGGAGGTGCCGTAGGCCACCAGAGTCAGGTCCGGGCCCTCGCCGGAAAATTCCCCGCAACTGGTACGGTAGCCCAGGGCCTCAAAGCGGATCTCCGCCTTCTTTATCTTTTCGTAGCGTTTGTAGCGAGCCTTGGTCTTGGCCTCAAGCTCTTCGGGGACCAGATTTATGGAGCTGATGTGCCGCGATGGCCTCTGGGTCTCAGGGCTACGAGAATCCCACTCGCGGGATTCTCGCGCCGTTCCTTCCCCGGCCATGTGCCCAACCGTCCAGTCCCGTTTGGGCAGTTCCGCCTGGTTTTTTTGGGGGGGCAGTTCCACCCCCTCCATCATCTGGCCGATCATCCCGTCCGCCAGGACGATGACCGGCATGCGGTACTGGTCCGCTAGGTCAAAGGCCAGGTAGGTCAGGTCCGCGCATTCCTGGACACTCTTGGGGGCCAGAACGATGCAGTAGTAGTCCCCATGGCCGCCCCCCCGGGTGGACTGGAAGTAATCGCTCTGGCTGGGGGCGATGGAGCCCAGACCCGGCCCTCCCCGGACCACGTTGACCAGTACCAGGGGCACATCCGCCCCGGCGGCGTAGGACATCCCCTCCTGTTTCAGGCTGACGCCGGGGCTGGAGGAACTGGTCATGGCCCGGGCCCCGGCGCAGGAAGCGCCGTAGACCATGTTGATCGCCGCGGTCTCGCTTTCCGCCTGGATAAAGACCCCTCCCCGGTTCATGATATACCGGGCCATGTAGGCGATAAGCTCGTTCTGGGGGGTTATGGGGTAACCGAAATAGGCCCGGCAGCCCGCCCGCAGGGCGGCTTCCGCAATGGCGTCGTTTCCTTTCATCAAAACTTTTTCACCCATACTAAGCCCGCCCCAACGCGGCGCCGCCGCGGACATAGCCAAACATAAATTCCTGGAACAGCCTCATACAGCAACTCCTCATATAACAACCTCTATAACAACTCCTCATAGGGCCTCCGCTTCGTATACCTCGATGCAGACATCGGGACACACTTCGTAACAGTTTGCGCAGCCAATACACTTTTCAGGATGCGCGGGCCTTGAAGGGTAAGACCCTGACGAATTGGGCGCCGTGTCCTGTTCCAGCACTTTTACCGGACAGGCCTGGATACACAAGTAACAGCCTTTGCACAGTTCCCGGTCTATAAGAACTTTTCCTCTTCTTGCCATGAGGCTCCTCTCTCCGTTGGATTACCGGGCGTCCGCGGCCAGTGGTTTCAGACGCCAAAAGAGCCCGGGAACGGCGGATTTTTCGCAAAAACACCGACATGCCCCAGCTCCCCATCCAGTATAACGAAAATCTCGGCCCCTGGGGAAGGCGATACGCGGCAACTTGCGGGATAAACGACAAACGCAGAGAAACACAATTTAACCACGACGAGCCTGCGGTTCGTGCCACGAACTTCCGCTTTGGGATCTATGACATTGGGCCTGTTCACACTGGTACCTTGTAAACACTAAGAAGGCGGATATAAGAAAACTTCACCACGGAGTTTCACAGAGTTTTTCACGGATTTTGTCATCTGCCGCAAAAATTCAGGTAAAATAAGCCACACCTAAGTAAAAGTTCGTGGCCGTTAAAAATTCTGTGCGTTTATCCTGCCAATAGCGGGAATATCAACACCATTGGAGACAGGTTTCATCTCAAACTTGCGTTAATGCGGTGTTTGCCCTTACATATACCGGAATTATTCCAATTCTTAGAGGTTGCGGGGCTTATGATAAAGATCATTCTCATCCAGAGCCAGCAAACAAAGCTGGATTTGATTCTTCCACTCCTGAATTCTCAAGACGACTGTTGCATTGCGGGTTCCTGCAAAGACGGCCATGCCGCGCTCCATTTGGTCAAAACCCAGCGGCCGGATGTAGCCGTCATTGATTATCAATTAGGCAGCCTTTCCGGCGTGGAATTGATCCCCCTAATCAGGAGTAAATGTCCAAGCACCATGGTTATTATTCTTTCCTCCTACGATGACGAACAGCACGCTTTTGAAGCCCTTAACGAGGGGGTTTCCGGTTACCTTTTGTGGAAGGACAAAGCCAATCTGGCAAGCGCGGTACGGATAGCCCTTAACGGGGGCTGTTACATCTCCAACGGGATTATTGCCCGGGCTTTCAGCATACTTTTTGAGATACGTGGTATTTACCGCATGGTATCCGCCTTTCCGGAATACAAACCGGAAAAGGCAGGTTGCAGCCCGGCGTTTTCCCGCGCCGAGAAACAGATCGCCCGCTTCATCGGTGAAGGGAAGACAAACAAGGAAATCGCGGAACTTTCAGGTCTTACCGCCGGGACGGTCCGCAACTATATTTCTTCGGTTATGCGGAAGGCGGGTACCCGAAACAGGGTACAGACCGCCATCTTTGCCCTGAAAAACGGGCTTGCCTGATATTTTAAACAAGGGAGGCTTTCCCGAAACGTAACTATTTATAGACAGGCGGAACTTCATGGGGTAAAATAACAAAAAAGAGGAACACCATGCGAACTCTGTGCGGAATCGATCTTGGAACTCAAAGCTGCAAAGTAATCCTGTACGATCCGGAGAAAAAGAAAACTGTCGCCAAGGCGCAGATACCGGTGGACATGATCAGCGGGAACGACGGGACCCGGGAGCAGAAGGCGGAGTGGTACGATCAGACCCTGGCGGCCTGTTTTGCCATGTTGGATGAGGGCCTGAAAAAAACCATCGCGGCCCTGGGCGTCTCGGGCCACCAGCACAGTCTTGTCCCCCTGGACGCGGAAGGGAGGGCCCTCTACAACGTTAAGCTCTGGTGCGACACTTCCACCCAGGCCGAGTGTGAGGAGCTTACCAGGGCCGCGGGCGGGGAGGCTGCCCTGATAGAGCTGGCGGGGCTTCCCATGCGGCCGGGTTACACCGCTCCCAAAGTGCAGTGGCTCAAGAACCACCGGCCCGAGGCTTTCGCCCGGCTCGCCCATATCCTCCTTCCCCACGATTACGTTAACTGGCTTCTCACCGGGGAATACACCGCGGAATACGGGGATGCCTCGGGTACGGCCCTTTTCGACGTGCGCCGCCGCGTCTGGTCGGAGCAGGTCTGCGCCCTCATCGGCCCCGGCGTTTACCAGGCCCTGCCGAAACTGGCGGCCCCCGGCGAGCCTGCCGGGTTTGTGTCGGCCCAGGCGGCGGCCCGCTACGGCATCCCCCAGGGCGCGGTGGTTGCCCCGGGCGGGGGGGACAACATGATGGGGGCCATCGGTACGGGCGCGGTGAAAGACGGGCTTATCACCATGAGCCTGGGAACCAGCGGAACCCTTTTCGGCTTTTCAGGGAAGCCCGTGATAGACCCCACGGGGAACCTGGCGGCCTTCTGCTCTTCCACCGGGGGCTGGCTTCCCCTGCTCTGCACCATGAACTGTACCGTGGCTACCGAGGAACTGCGGGGGCTTTTCGGCCTGGGGGTAAAAGCCTTCGACGACGAAGCGGCCAGGGCGCCTATCGGCGCGGAAGGGGTGGTTGTGCTGCCCTTCTTCAACGGAGAGCGAACCCCCAACCTGCCCTACGGGCGGGCCAGCATCAACGGCATAACCGCGGCGAACTTTAAGCGGCAGAACATCGCCAGGGCCGGCCTGGAGGCGGCAATCTTCGGTATGCGGATCGGCCTTGAGGGCTTCAGGGATCTGGGCTTTACCGCCCGGGAGATCCGGCTTACCGGCGGCGGAGCCAAAAGTCCCCTCTGGCAGCAGATTGCCGCCAATGTAACAAAGCTGCCGGTACTGCTCCCATCGGGGGACGAGGCCGCCGCCATGGGCGGGGCTATCCAGGCCCTCTGGTGTCTGGGCAAAAACGCCGCCGCTAAGTTCCAGGGCGGGACCGGGGCCTCTATCGGGGACCTGGCCGAAGAGCACGTGGGGCTTGGGGGCGGCCAGATTGTCCTGCCCGATCCGGCCTCCACGGCGGCCTACGACAGGGCTTACGCCGAATACGAGAAGTACCTGGGGGCCCTGGGCCCCCTGTACCGGTAACCTGAACGGCCGGGTAATCTTTCGGGATAGACCCCAAATTTTTTTAAGGAGCGTATATGGCAGAGTATCACACGGGAGACAGAGAGTATTTCCCCAAAATCGGCAAGATCCCTTTCGAGGGACCTGAAAGCGACAATCCCCTGGCCTTCAAATTCTATGACCCGGAGAAGAAGCTGGGCAGGAAGAAGATGAAGGATCATCTGCGCTTTGCGGTAGCCTACTGGCACAGTTTCTGCGCCGACGGGACCGATCCCTTCGGGGCCGCCACCCACGCCCACCCCTGGGTTGCCGGCGCGAAGAGCCCCATGGAGGCGGCGGAACGCAAAATGGACGCGGCTTTCGAGTTCTTCACCAAACTGGGAGCGGAACTGTACTGTTTCCACGACCGGGACATGGCCCCGGAAGGGGAAACTCCGGCGGAGAGCGAGAAAAACCTCTTTAGCCTGGTCTCCCGGGCTAAAAAACTGCAAAAGGCAACCGGTGTCAGGCTCCTGTGGGGTACGGCGAACCTCTTTACCCATCCCCGCTTTATGAACGGCGCGGCGACCAACCCCGAATTCGGCGTGGTGGCCCTGGCGGCGGCCCAGGTTAAGGCGGCTATCGACGCCACGATTGAACTGGGCGGCCAGGGTTACACCTTCTGGGGCGGCCGGGAAGGTTACATGAGCCTTCTCAACACGGATCTGAAACGGGAGAAAGACCATCTGGCCCGGTTCCTCTCCTCCGCCCGCGACTATGCCCGGAAACAGGGGTTTAAAGGGGTTTTCTACATCGAGCCCAAACCCATGGAACCCACCAAGCATCAGTACGACTACGACACCGAGACGGTGATCGGCTTCCTGCGGTATTACGGCCTGGACAAGGATTTCCGCCTGAACATCGAGGCCAACCACGCGGAACTGGCGGGCCACGACTTTGCCCACGAACTGGAAACCGCCGCCGCCGCCGGCCTTTTCGGCTCCGTGGACGCCAACCGGGGGGACAGCCAAAACGGCTGGGATACGGATCAGTTCCCTTTAAGTTACTACGAGACCGCCACGGCCATGTACGCGGTACTCAGGGCCGGGGGCTTTACCACCGGGGGCCTTAACTTCGACGCCAAAATCCGGCGGAATTCGGTAGATCCGGCGGATCTTTTTATCGCCCACATCGGCGGCATGGACACCTTTGCCGTGGGGCTGGAGATCGCCAACCGGATCATAGCGGACGGCAAGATACCCGGCTTTGTAAAGAAACGCTACAGCTCTTTTAACTCAGGCGACGGCGCGAAATTCGAGAAGGGGGAACTTTCCTTTGAGGAACTGGCCGGAATCGGCGGCTCGGCAGCTTACGGCAAAACAGGGATAAGCAGCGGCAAACAGGAATACCTGGAAAATCTCTTGAATCAGTATCTTTTGGGGCTTTAAAAAAAACCGGGGACCAGGAGCCCCTTCATGAGGCTCCTGGAAATACCCGCGCGGCCCCTATTTTTTCGCGGGTTTCCGGCCGGGGCCCGCTTTTTTGGGGGAGGGAACTTTTTTTGTCTCTTCCACCCGATCGATGGCCGTGGCCGGAAAAGTCGCTTCCTGACCCTCGTGGCTGTCGCTGAACCAAATGGCGGTAACCCGTTTCGCCTCAATATCGACAGACTTTACAATCATTTTTGGACTGTTAGATAACCCGGAGGCAACAACAACATCCCCAACCAGCCGTTCCGTAGCTCGTACACTCATAAAAACTCCAAGAAATAAAAAGTTGTCCAAAATTTGACATTTTGGAATATCTTATGTTTCAGGAACCTACAGGAAAAAACACATCTAGGCAAGTGATAAACAGGCGTTATCCGGTTATTCGTGCCGAGGGGGTTTAATACCCCGCCGAACCGTAGGTTCGACTTCAGGGCGGTTAAAAAGGTATTAAACCTCCGAGTGCAACCACTTCGGGAGAACAACATACCTCGCCGAACCGCAGGTTCGACTTCAGGGCGAGGTTGTT
>JAISWN010000026.1 GCA_031271075.1 Treponema sp. | reverse complement strand
TTCCAGTCAAAAATGCCCCACCCGTTTCCCCTGGTGAACACCAGTTCCGTAGACCCTATCTGTACCACCCCTTCCACGATGTACCAGGGAGAACGCCGGGAGTAGCGGAAGGCGTTTTTCTCCCGCCGCCAGGGCACGGTAGTTACCAGTGATTCCGCGCCGGGCGGCCCGGACAGTACCAGTTCGCCCCGCAGACTCCGGTTGTGTCCGAAGCTGGCGAAATCCGCCTTGATGATCCGCACCCCTCCTTCCATGGTAACAAAATTCAGCATGGACTTCTTCCGCTCTATCCGTATCGATCCGTTTTCGCTCCCCGGGGGCAGATCGAAGCTTCCCAGAGAAAAGGGGGCAAGGTGGACGTGGGTGGAACGTTTCTTGTCCTTCAGGGATATTAGGGTGATACTCAGACTGCCCAGAAGGCCGTCGTCGCGGATCTCCATGATCAGGAGATGGGTGGGGGAAAAGACGATGTAACGATCCGCTTCGGAAAGTCTTCTCCGGGGGGCCCAGAGCTGGCCGGGATCGTAGAAGAAGTAGGGCTGCCGGGCCCAGCCGAAATTCCGGGGCCAGCCGGAATCATCCAGAATGGATACCGGCGAGCTTATCTCGTTTTGCGCCATCTATTATAATATCGGAAACTCCGGTATTGAACTATCATACTACGAAGCAGCTTCGGGGGCTTGGAGGGTCAGGATGGAATACTCGGGAATGAAAGCCCTGGTGATGGGCCTGGGTCTCCACGGGGGCGGGCTGGAATCGGCCCGCTACCTGGCCCGGCACGGGGCCGAGGTTACCGTAACGGATCTGAAAGACGAAAAAGCCCTGGCCCCCTCAATAGAAAAACTTGAGGCGGAAAAGGGCCGGGGGGCAGCGGGCGGCCGGCCATTTCGTTACGTGCTGGGCCGTCACGAAATGGCGGATTTTGAAAAGGCCGACCTGGTCATCAAGAATCCCGGGGTCAGGCCCGATTCCCCCTACCTTAAAGCGGCCCGGCGGATAGAAACCGATATTTCCCTGTTCCTTAGCGCCTCCCCCGCCCGCCTGACCGCCGTTACCGGTTCCAAGGGCAAGTCCGGTACCGCCTCGGCCCTGCGCTGGGTCCTGCGGGAAGCCCGGGGATCAGGGGGAGAGCCTCCGGCCCCCGGCCAAAAAACGGCCTTGCCGGGTAAAGCCTGGCTTGGGGGCAACATCACCGTATCCCCCTTAAGCTTCCTGGACGAACTGGGTCCCGAAGACGATGTGGTGCTGGAACTCTCAAGCTGGCAGCTTGGGGATCTGGGGGGCAGGAAAAACGGCGAAGGGGAAGCGCTCCTCAAGCCCCGTTGCGCGGTACTTACCCCCATCATGAGGGATCACCAGGACCGCTACGGCAGCATGGAAGCCTACGTGGAAGACAAGCGGGTTATCTACCGGGGGCAGGACGGCCGGGACGCCACTGTCGCCGGAAGTGAGGGCTGGGGGCCCGGTTTCCTGGCGGAAAGCCGCGGCCGGCCCCTGCTTTACGGGGAAGGGCCCCTTCCGGAAGGGACAAGCGGCGGCTGGCTTGACGGGGCTTCCGGTTTCGCCCGCTTTTACGAAGGCCCCGGAGTTTCCGGGGCTCTTAAAGGGCGGATCATCGAGGCGGTTCCCGAAAGGCTCCTGGTTCCCGGACGGCACCAGCGGATGAATCTTCTGGCGGCGGCCCTGGCCCTGCTCGACCTGGGCCTTCCCCCGGAACTGGTCCGGGAAGCCCTGGGAAGTTTTCCCGGCATTGAGCACCGTCTGGAATTCTTCCACCAGGCCGGAGGCGTCCGTTTCTACAACGATACCGCCGCCACGATCCCCGAGGCCGCGGCCGCCGCGGTGGAGGCCTTCCGGGGGGAATCGCCGCTGATCCTTGTTACCGGCGGAGCCGACAAGAACCTGGACTACAGCCCCCTGGCAGGCGCCGCCCAAGGGTTAAAGGGGATAATCCTCCTGGCCGGAAGCGGCACCGACAAGCTGAAGGAACTTTTCGCCGCCGGGGGCGTCCCCTTCCGGGGTCCCTTCGACACGGTAGACGGCGCGGTACAGGCGGTACTGGACGCGGCCCGGCCGGGGGACACCGCCCTACTCTCCCCGGGCTGCGCCAGCTTCGGCATGTTCCTCAACGAATTTGACCGGGGCGAAAAGTGGAAGGAAGCGGTACGCCGGCTGGCAAACTGAAGCGGGAAGAAACGCCATGGGCAGAGAGTTATGGACATAGAGTTACTGCGGTTCAGGGCGGCGGTCTTCAGGGAGATCCGCCGTTTTTTCGATGAACGCCGCTACCTGGAAGCGGATACCCCGGTACTCTCCCCGGATCTTATCCCCGAATCCTGCCTGGAAGTTTTCGAGACCCGGCGGCTTTTCCCGGGCGGCAGCCGGGAACCTGAACCCTATTGGCTGGTTCCTTCCCCGGAGATCTGGATGAAAAAACTCATTGCCGGCCACCGGCAGAGCCTCTACCAGATCTGCAAGTGCTTCCGCAACGGCGAATCCGCAGGCCCTTTCCACAGCCCGGAATTTACCATGCTTGAATACTACACCATGGACGCGGATTACCTGGATTCCCTGGCAATCACCGAGGATCTCTTCGCCTACCTGCTAAGCCGCCTGGATGGGGCGCGGGAACCGGGGGCCAGGCCCGAGGCCCTGGTTTTCACGAGCCCCGGGGCTTTATTACAGCCCCCCTTTCAGCGGATAAGTATGGGGGAAGCCTTCGGCCGGTGGGCGGGTTTCGACCTTTTCCAGGCCGCCGCCGCTCCCGGCGGTCTTGAGGCTGAGGCCCGGCGGCTCGGCCTTGACCCCCCGCCCGGTTTGGATACCGGGGCTCTCTACGACCTGATCTTCATCCACGCGGTGGAACCCATGATCCCCAGGGACAGGCCCCTGGCCATGGTCGATTACCCCGCCTTCGTGCCCTGCCTGGCAAAAAAAAAGGCCGGTGGGAAAACCGCGGAACGCTGGGAACTCTACGTCCGGGGCATAGAACTGGCAAACTGTTACTCCGAAGAAACCGGGCCGGAGGAAGTGCGCCGCTTCTTTGCCTCCCAGGCGGCGGCCAAGCGGGAAACCGCCCTGATTCCCCACCAGGTGGACCCCGATTACTGGAAACTGTTTCTGCCCAAACCCGGCCCCGGCGGCCGGGAACGGCCCTTCCCCCCCTGTTCCGGCGTCGCCATGGGACTGGACCGGCTTGTCATGGCCCTGGCCGGACGCTCCACTATAGACGGGGCGCTCCCCTTTCCCATGGGGTAAGGCGCGGCCCGTGAAACAGCGGATTTAAGCCTATAGTCCAGAGGCTTATAGCCGCGGGCTTTGACCAAGGGGGAATTTTGGGCTATAACGTTAGTATGTTTGCCCTTGTCCCCTGCGCGGCCGGCTGCGGAAGACCGGCTATCAGCGGTTCCAATACCTGCGCCATCCACGCGGCGAACCCGGCCCTTGAGGTGGAACGGATCGGCGACTATATCAGCCGGCGGGAGGTGGTTAAAAACCTTTCCGCCTGCGGACTGCGCTTTGAGGGGATGGACTTCTCAAAGCGGAGATTCTACGGCTGTAATTTCTCCGGGGCATCCTTTACCATGTGCCTGTTCACCCAGACGCTGATGCGGATGGTTTTTTTTGATTTCACCGTTTTCAACCACTGCGACTTTTCGGGCTCCAATCTGGAATTCCTTTCCTTCGGCGGCTCTACCCTGCGGAACTGTACTTTTGAAGACTCCGAACTGGTACAGATCAACTACGGCGGATCGGTCATTTCCGATTCCACCTTCAATAAATCAAACCTCTGCAACAGCCGCTTCATCGACACGGACATCACCGATTCTGATTTTAAAGACTGTAACCTGAAGCGGGTTTATTTTTTTAAAACCAGGCAGGAGCGGGTGAATTTTAAGGCTTCCAACACCGCGGAAGCGATCTTCGAAATCGGGGAATAGGGTGAAACTCTTTTATCATTACTGCCGCTCTGGTTTCAGCAACTGTTATGTCCTGGGGACAGACATTCCGGAGGAAAACGGCTCCGGGGGCGCGGCGGATCCCCGGGAACTGCCCCGTCAGGACAGTTGGCCGCGGGAAGCGGTAATCGTCGATCCCGGCGAAATGGACGAGCAGATACTGGGATTCATCGAGAACAACAATTACAACCTTCGCGGCGTGCTGATAACCCACGATCATCCGAAGCATGTTTACGGGCTGGATACCCTGAAACGGATCTACCGCACGGAAATTTACGCAGTAAACCCGATTATCAGGGAACACAGGACCAATATGGTGCGGGACGGTGATGTTATCGTTGTGGGATCCTTTAAGTTTCACGTTATTTCCACGCCGGGCCACTCTTCGGATTCCGCCGTATTCCTGGCCGGCCGTCTGCTTTTTACCGGCGACAGCCTGAGCGCGGGCCTGGTGGGCCGTACCGCCAGCGCCTACGGGGCCAAGGTGCAGATGACCGCCCTGCGGAGCAAGATACTCTCCCTACCCGGAGACTTCATAATACTGCCCTCCCACGGGCCGCCCTCTACCCTGGAAGCGGAACGCCGCTACAACGCGGGAATAAAGTTCTACGAACACAAATGGGATCACCGGCCGCGTTTCAGAATAGATAGTTAGTGTCTGTCCATAAAGTCGGTTACTTGGAGTCCGAAGACGCCCTATCAGCGGTTGCTTGAGTCGCCCCTGGTGTCGGAGGAAAGCAAGGCGGAACTTACGCGGCGGAAGAGCGCCTATAATCCGGTGGTTTTGAACAGTTGTCTGAACCAGGCGATAGAGCGGCTCTTGAAAATAAACGGGGAAAAGGACAAAGAGAAACAGGCCTTCGGTCCGGGGGCTGATCAGGCCGAAGCGGTCTGATTTCGGCTAGGTTTTAGTTGTGAGGAACCGGCCCCTTTTCGGCTAGATTAATTATAGATAGCCAGCGCATTGATACCCTTGTTGACAAACTTCTGATCAAACTGAAAGAGTGCGGCCATGAAGCCGGTCCCAAAGAGAGGACGAAGCCGCTCACCATATATTTCGGGACCTTGATGGAATACCGGGATTTTACACTCACCCTAAAATCTCGATTTTTTTATAACTACACCGGGCACGGTATATCAAAATTATCAAAAATCCGTTCTTGCATTTTGGTCAAGGGGTACACAATCCGCTTCCCCATGATTGTCTGGACTTTAAGTTTCTCAAGATGCCGTATCATCTCTTTCATGGTCACGTCTTTATACATACCCTTCTCTGTCATACCCTTATGGATGTAACTGAGCAGTATAAGCGATATAAAACCTATAAATATCTTCCCGTCCATCGCCTCGTCGCGGTGTACCCTCAAGCGGCGCAGGTCTTCATGATGAATCCGGTTGACCGGATGTAGGCGTATTTCCGGCTTGCCTTATCCCAATAACGGACGTACCAGAAATACCCGGCTTTGGTCTTTTTACGATAAATACAATGGGAGCATGGGGTTTCAAGGGCCGCATAATACCACCTCCCCCAAAGTAACGCCCGGTATCAATGTACCTTGCTGTGTACCTCGGGGCTTTTTGTGTGATACAGCTTCCGTTGTTCGGTCAGCTAATTACTTGCTCTATAAGCACTTACAAACTGGGCGATACTGGATTTGAACCAGTGACTTCTACCGTGTGAAGGTAGCACTCTCCCGCTGAGTTAATCGCCCAAAAGCTGTCATTACAACAAGTTACCACAAGGTTTCGGGAACGTCAATTACACGCTGCGGGCGTATGCTGTGGGCACATGCTGCGGCCGCATACTGCGGACGCATCGGCAGTTCTCAGCTTAACCATGGCGAACCTTCAGCCCGGTTTGTGTTCTTCCCGCTCGCGTGGTTCGCGATGTCGAACATCAGGTTCGTCATGGTTCATTTTCCCTGTCCTTTGTTGAAACTGAGAATTCCCGGTAGGATAGTATTTTGTGAATAGTATTTTGTGAATTTTGTCTGTATAATTTATTATACCCACCGGAAGTTCCGGATGTCCATGGTCTTTCGGGATGATTGTAATTCCTTGTATTATAAGGAATTAGGGCCGGTAAATTTTACTGGGGAAAAAGAACGCCGCTTGGTACGGAATTTGCTAATATCCAGGTATGGATAAAGTTATTCAAAAAAGTATTCCCTCCCGGGGCCGGGGCAGCCTTACGAGCTCCGGCCCTCGATTTGGTATTGAGGATATTAAAACAGAAATTATCAGAAAATCAATACACTTTTTAATCGCCCTGAGCCCGCTGATGGCGGCGGTGAACCGTCCCGTAACGGTTCTGATCCTGGCGGGGGGGACGCTGGGTTATGCCTGGATGGAAGGTCTCCGCCTTGCGGGGATTCGGGTACCCTTTGTTTCTTCCGTTACCAGCATGGTTTCACGGGCGCGGGACGAGGGCCGCTTTGTTATGGGCCCGGTAACCCTGGGGCTGGGGGCGCTTCTGGCCCTGCTTCTCTACCCCTCCCCGGCGGCCTCCATAGCCATTTACGCCCTGGCCTTTGGAGATGGGTTTGCCAGCCTTGTGGGCAGGTTTTTCGGCCGTATCCGTCCCCCTGCCCTCTGCGGGAAGAGTGTGGAAGGTTCCCTGGCCTGCTTCACCGCGGTACTGGTATCCGCTTTCCAGGTCTCCCGGGATTTCCGCGTCGCTTTAACGGCGGCCTTTACCGCTACCCTGGTGGAAGCCCTTCCCCTGGAAGATTACGACAACCTGGCCCTGCCGGTAACGGTAGGCATGGCGGTCTCTCTCGCCCTCCTATAAAAATGGAAACCCAACCGGGGTTTCCGGAGGTTCCCTATAACCAGAGATATACCTTGTGCAGCCTGGTGCAGATGAACCAGGTTCCCGTGGCGAGGAGGAGGATCCCCAGCGCCGCGCTAAGCCAAATATCGGCGGAAAGGAGCAGATTCCTCCCGATGAACGCCAGAAAAGAGCCGATGCCGATGGTAACGTATTCGGGATCGCCCCGGGACCAGGCGGAGATAAGAAAGCTAATCACCGTAATAAGGAGTATCCCTATCTCCACCATGCGGAACATGGAGTTGTAGCCGTTGATCATGTTGTAGCTTGAATCCCAGGTAAGGACATCAATAGGAACCCTCAGAGAGATCAGCAGGGTGACGATGGCAAGGGTAAAGATGATGTTCCGCTCTTCCTGCTGATCAAGCCCCGCGGCGTAGACGCTGGCGGCAAAAAGGGAAAAAAGCCCGAAAAAACGGCCAAAGAGCAATATCCGGGAGGCCATCAGAAGGTACAGGGCCGGGATTACCTGTCTTTCCTGTAGCAGGGTGACGATCCGCATCCCTTCCACGGAAAAAGAAAGGGCAAAAAGGGTAACAAAGATGATCTCCGGGGCCTGGGTCTTTTCAAAAAAGTAGTAGATAAGGGTAAGGGAAACCAGGGCATAGGCGGCCGCGCCGGCCAGCGAGGCAAAGGGGGCATAGGGGTCGGCTTTCAGAAAGCGCTGAAAAAAACCGGGGGCCCGCCGGGAGGCTTCCCCGGCAATACCGGGACAGGCCGGGATGACTAGGAAGGCCATGAAGACGGTGAAGACAAAGGCCGCCGCCGCGAGGAAAATCTCTATCCTGAAAAAAATGTTTCTGCCCGATAGCGTCATGTTTTCTAAGCATAGTTATTGACCGGGTTTTTCTCAAGACTGAAGCCCAACTTCCGATATTTGTATAGAGGAGATGCCAATGTTGTCGAAGAAGGTCTTCCTTTTGACCGCCGGAACACTTTGTTTGAGTATTTTCCCCCTTTGGGCCGGGGATACCGCGTCTTTTGTGGATCTCGGCTTTTCTCCCGACGGCAGAATCTATATGTTTGCCCAGTACGGGGTGCAGTCCGGAACTTTAAAGCCTTGGGCGGATATGTTTGTTGTCGACGTGGCGAAAAACGAATTTGTCCCGGGGGGTAGGTTTTCCTATACCCATGATACTCCGGTCTCCGCGGGAACCGACGGTTCCGGGGCCTTTTACCGGCTTGTTTCCAGAAACACCGCCATCGCCGACCGGCACGGGGTGAATTTTCTCCGCCAGGGTATCCCCCTGTACATCGCCCTGGATGCCGCTGGCGGTTCTCCCCAGGGAGAGAGTATCGAATTCCGGAATTTTGAGCGGAGCCTGTCCTACAAAGCCCGGCTGGTTCCCAGTACCGAAGGTTCAGGAAGCGGCCTGAAAACCTCGTTTTACATCAGCCTGGAGGAAACCAAGGCCTCAGGGGGACGGAAAACTTACACGGTAGGAAACCCCGGGATAAAACGGCCCCTTATCGTGGCTTACAAGGTAAAGAAGGTCATCGTCGCTCCGGAGGGGAATTCAATAATCTTTGTTATTGAGATGAGAAAGCAGGTGGCTGGCGGCTACGACACCCGCTACATGGTGGAAACCCTGCGCTGGTAGCCGGGTCCGGGAGGATCGCCTTTCACGAGGGCTGGTAAGGGCGGAATACCTGGGTAAGCCGCTTGCCATCCTCGGACAAATACCGCAGATAGAGCCGATCCCCCAGTTTAAGCCGCTCCCAAAGCCCGTCCTTTTGCAGTTCCATGGCCATTTCGGTAAAGGCTTCCCGCCCCAGGGCTTCCCTTTGCTGGGCGAAAAGGTAAGTCCCCGCGGGGAGTTCCAGCCCGCCGGCCGGTTCCGCCGATCCGGTGGTGGAACGTCCCGCGGCCACGAGGGGGCCCGGAAAGCGGGCGGGATCGGGTTCTATGCTCCGTCCCTGAACACTATCCACGGCGAAACAGAAGAGCCGCTCCCCCGGTTCCGAATCCTCCAGGCCCGGCTGCTCCGGCGCCCAGGGAACAAGGCCCCCCTCTTCCCGGTAAAAGAGGGGAGAGCAGAGTTCCAGCCTGATAGTCTTGATTTCGTTCATGGCTTTCGTTCATGGATAAAGAAACAACCTGTTCCAAAACACGCCGTCACCTCGCCTCCTCCGCCTTCCACTCCCCGATGTTCCGCTTCTCCGCGTCAAATACCACCCCTACCTTCACCAGCTTCTTCCCCTTCCCTATCCCACGCCACGGCAGCAGGTATTCCTTACTGTCTATCTGCCGCAGCGCCTCATCCGCGGTCACTCTCTTCCCCCCTCCCCCTAGCTTGAACTCAAAACAGTACACGTATCCCCCACTCTCCACCACCGTATCTATCCGCCCCGCGGCGGTCTCTACCTCCGACCGGCAGTGCAGCCCCAGCATCCGGAAAACCAGGTGTATCACGGTCTGGTAGTACCGTTCCGCCCGGATCTGTATCCCGTAGGGTATCGACGCGAAAAATGACCGCAATCCCCCAATCACCGCGTCTATCTTTCCCTCCGAGAGAAAACGGGGAATGTTTGTCCCAAGAGCGTTAAGCTCCCCTACCGGCGCACCCGCATACCGCTCCAGCAGGGCGTTGGCAAATGACGCCCGTACCTCCTCGTTCGGATAGTCCAGGGTGTACTCGCCGCCAAAATCGTCTTTGTAATCCACGATGGTCAGATACCCCGACTGGTACAGTACCGAAAGAGCGTCCATATTATCTACGTTGAACTTCTGCATCCCGAGCAGGGAAAGCCGCTTCTTTTCCAAATCAAGAATATCCAGCTTCTGTTCCTCTATCAGCTTTACCAGGAAACTTGGCGTTCCCGTAGCGAACCAGTAACTGTCAAACTGTCCCTCATTATTGAAGTGGTACAGTAACCCGAAAGGATTGTACACGGTTTCGTTCTTTTTAGAGAACCGGTAGCCGTTATAGAAATACTTAAGTTTGTCCAGGTAAGTTTGGGTGTCAATGTTCTTTTCCCGCGTTATCTCCCCTATCTCCGGCGCGAAGTCCCGCTCAAGCTCCTCCTGACTTATCCCGCAGAGGTCGGCGTAGCGTCCGTCAAGGGATATGTCCACCAGGTTGTTCAGATCCGAAAAGACGCTTACCTGGGAAAACTTGGTAACCCCGGTGAGTAAAACAAACTTGAGGTATTCATCGGCGGATTTTAAAACACTGTAAAAACCTTTCAGGGCGTTCCGCATGGTTACGTGCAGTTCTCTGTTGTCTATCGTGGACAGAAGGGGTTTGTCGTATTCGTCGATTAGCACTGCTACGCGCTCGTGATATTTTCCGGACAGGCCCCTTATCAGACGTGAAAATCGGGAACTGAGGGTTTCTCCGCCTAGGGATAAGCCGCAGTTCCCGGCTGTTTCTTCAAGATTATCGTTCAGGGTGGCGTTCAATTCGCCAAGCCCCTGGGTGTAATCCCCGGTGTTAAGGTCGATGCGGATAACCGGGTACCGCTTCCACTCCCAGTCAAGACCGTCTATCGCCAGGGCCGGCCGCCCGGCCAGGGGGCCGAAGAGT